>NZ_VOYD01000012.1:0-94318 GCF_013420435.1 Acinetobacter sp. YH01008 | reverse complement strand
CGGCATAGATACGTATTTTGCTGATCCTTACAAGTCTATTCAACGAGCAAGGAATGAAAATACGAATGGTTTAATCCGGCAATATCTGCCAAAATCATCATCGTTTGATGACGTGTCAAACGAACAAATAGAGCAGATAGAATTTGCACTCAACCATCGTCCTAGAAAAACACTAGGTTGGTATACGCCTAGTGAAGTTATGGCTGGTTTTTATACTGTTGCACTTGCCGCTTGAATCCGCCATTTTAAAACAATAACCATTTTCAAACTTAGCAATTTGAATATATTCAAATTTTTATAATTTCTTTATTTTTCATGATCTATTTGCAGTTTCTCCGTTCTGTTTTTTATTAAAAAATTTGCTAAAACATGAGCCATCTTATTCATCATCCGATCAGGATGTGCATGTTCTAGAGGGTTAATACACATGTTCAGTTTATTGAATGAAAAAATCAGTGGCGTGCTGAGTCTGGCACTGCAAGGGATTACGACAGCACTGGGTGTGCTGACTAAAACGGTGATCACCGTGGTAGATGAAGTGGTATCAACTGTATCGGATCTGACTACGCCTCTTAGCGCTCAGCTCGGTGCACTGCCCGTTGTCGGAGATCTGCTATCGACCATCCTGAATGTCAGCACTGGTCTGGTCAGTGGCGTCAGCGCAGGTGTACATGCCATCTCGGACCAGTGGATTGCAGGAGACTTAGCAGGCGGTGTTAATACTGCCTTGAATGGTACGACTGATCTGCTGGGTCAGGGTCTAGGGGGTGTATCTGACATTCTGGACAGTGTGCTTGCCGCTACGGCTCCATTGACTGCTCCATTGGCTAACTTACCGATCCTGGGTGATGTGGTGACCGCGGTTGGGCAGACTGGCAGCAATCTAAGTGGTCTGGTTGATGAAACCGGACAATATGTGGCAGCAATCAATCCACTCGAGCTGATTAACAATACCCTAGAAAATCCGGTCGCCAGTGTCGGCGGCGTAATTCAGGATGTATCGGGCACACTGGATGCCCTGCTCAATGACCTTGTTCCGGTCACGGACGTCGCGACCAGCCTGCCAGTTGCAGGTACGGTGGTCGGTTTAGTGGGTGAAACTGTCAGTACAGTCAATCAGGGACTTTATGAGTTGGGAGCGCAGCTGGGCCAAGTCAATTCACTAGACCATCTGTCTCAAACTTATAGCTATGTCTAATCAGTGTGCCAGTGAAAATAAAGCAGATCGTATGCGCAGTCGCTGAATCATTAAAAGGATAAAAATAAATTACCTGACTGCGACCTGTCTTCGGACAGGTTTTCTTTATTGATACTGTTTAAGAGTTAGAAATTTCGACTTTATTTGCTAAGATGAACTCACTCAAATTCATTCTAAAGATTAAGCAAGGAGCGAAAGCATGCTGATCATCCCTGCAATTGACCTGAAAGATGGCAAATGTGTCCGTTTAAAACAAGGTCGTATGGAAGACGATACCGTATTTTCTGACGATCCGGTCGCAACAGCACAGCATTGGGTAAATGAAGGCGCTCGCCGCTTGCATTTAGTGGATTTAAACGGTGCTTTCGCAGGTACGCCTATCCATAAGCCAGTGGTTGAAGCCATTGCCAGAGCGCAGCCAGATTTACCGATCCAGATTGGCGGCGGTATCCGTTCGATGGAAACCATCGAGCATTATCTGCAAGCAGGCGTATCTTTTGTGATTATTGGTACCAAAGCAGTTCAGGATCCTGAATTTGTGGAAGAAGCATGCAAAAAATTCGCGGGTCATATCATTGTCGGCATTGATGCCATGAATGGCATGGTGGCAACCGATGGCTGGGCCAATGTGACGGATGTCAAAGCGACAGATCTGGCCAAGCGTTTTGCCGATGCGGGCGTATCCAGCATTGTCTATACTGACATTGCCCGTGATGGCATGATGCAGGGTGTGAATATTGAGCAAACCGTAAATCTGGCACAATATTCAGGTTTACCTGTGATTGCTTCAGGCGGCGTAACCAATATGGATGACGTCCGTAACCTGAAAGATCAGCCGGGCATTCTAGGTGCTATTACTGGTCGTGCCATTTACGAAGGTACATTAAGCCTGCGTGAAGCGCAGTTATTGCTAGATGAACAACAGGCGCTATAATTAAGCCTGCTGCACAAGAGGTCTTCGGGCCTCTTTTTTATTTGTTATTTTCCGATCTCCTGATATGTCGACCCTCATCTCCACTTTTCGCTCTCCCGCTCTGGCAGCCAAACTTCCGCAGCTTGCTTTAATTCTGATTACCCTGATCTGGGGCGGCAGTTTTATTACCGTACAATACGGGCTGAATTTTAGCAGTCCGATTATGTTTGTTGGGCTGCGTTTTGCTGCAGCCGCCATTGCCGTGACCCTGATCTCATTAAAATCTTTAAAAGGCATGACCCTCAAGGAAATTATTGCCGGCGCGGTGATTGGGATCATGATCGCCATCGGTTACGGCACCCAAACCGTGGGATTGCAAACGATTAGCAGCAGCGAGTCTGCTTTTTTAACCGCCTTGTATGTTCCACTGGTACCAATCCTGCTCTGGCTGCTGTTTGGTCAAAAACCACAGGTGATGACCTGGATCGGGGCATTGTTTGCCTTTATCGGGTTAGTGTTTTTGACTGGTAATGGCTTTGCAGCAATTCAGCTCAGTTTTGGACAAACTTTGACTTTACTTGGCTCCATTGCCATTGCCCTGGAGATTATTTTGATCAGTTATTTTGCTGAGCAGGTGAATGTACGCCGGGTCACAGTGCTGCAACTGATTTTTGCGTCCTTGTTCTGCTTTATGATTGCACCTGTTTTAGGTGAATCTCAGCTACCTGAATTTCACTGGCATCTGGCAGGCATTTTAGTCGGTTTAGGCATTGCCAGTGCGATGATTCAACTGGTTATGAACTGGGCACAACGTAGGGTAGCTCCATCACAGGCAGCAATTATCTATGCCGGTGAACCGGTATGGGCAGCACTTTTTGGCCGACTTGCAGGAGAACGCCTACCTGCACTGGCACTGTTGGGCGGATTGATGGTGGTACTGGGCGTAATTGCCAGTGAATGGAAACCGAAGTTTTTAAAGCGGAAAGTAAAAGAATAAATCACTTAATTTCCTATTTTTAATCCCCCTAAATTCCCCTTTTAAGAAAGGGGAATTTTTTATATTTAATTTTAGAAAGACACCATCTTGCCCGGATTTACCAATGCTCCCAGTCCATAGGCAGTTTTGGCAATTGGAATCACCACAGGGGCAAGTGTGCGACCAAACAATATATCCTGATGCTGAATAGTGGTCAGCATATTGAAATCATCTGCCTTGCCACAGAAATTATCTGCAATCGCTTTACCGATACGCACCGTTTGCGCCACACCATGCCCACTCCAGCCTTGCACGGCATAAATCGGGAATTTATGGCCAAATTTACGGCTGTCGGCTGCACCATTTATGGTCAGATCCGTGGTTCCACTCCAGACAAAATCCAGCTCAACCTGTTTTAATTGTGGGAATACATGCTGAATTCGACCTAACAAATACTGATGGGTTTTTTCAGGACTCCAACACGAACCTGTCCCTTCACCACCAAATAAAATTCGGTTTTGAGACACACCCCGGTAATAATCAATCTGGAACTGGGTGTCGTAGACAGGCGCATCGGTTGGCAATAGCTCTTTTAAACTTACTTCTAAAGGCGCGGTGGTACATACGTAAGTATAAAATGGAATTGTGGTCTGATTGTTCTTTTGCAGCAGTTTAAACGAAGCATGATGTACGCCCATGACCACACTCTTACGCGCTTTTACTACGCCACTTATGGTCGTGACATAAATCCCATCTTCACGCTCTTCTACTGACACCACTTCAGTTTGCTCAAACACCTGTCCACCGTTTTGGCAGAAGCCATAAACCAGTCCACGGTTCAGTGCGAGTGGATGGATATGTCCCCCCAGCGAGTCAATTAGACCACCACAATAATTCTCTGAAGCAATATGCTGTTTCAGCTCATGCTCACCGACAATTTTGGTGTGGTCTTCACCTAAAAATTTACGTGCATCTGCCCCTTGAGTTAAACCAACCAAGTGCCCTTCATGCACTGCTGCGGTAATATGTCCACGTTTACGCTGTAGCTCAAGTTGGTATTTTGCTGCAATGTCATCAATTAAAGACATCGCTTCAGTAGAGCTAAAGTGCCAGAGTTTTTTTGCATCTGCATAGCTGAAATGCTCAATCATTTCTGACGCTTCCCAACGCGCTAGCCCTGGTGTGAGCTGTCCACCATTACGTCCTGAAGCAGCGCCACCAATGCGATTTTTTTCTACCAAAATGGTATCTATGCCATGTTCAGACAGATGGAGTGCTGTCGAAGCACCCAATAAACCACCACCAATCACCACCACATCACATTCAAGATCGGCATTTAAACCTGGAAACGCATGCCCAGTTTCGAGTGAGCTTTCATAGTAATTGGCAGGATGTTCAAAATTGCCATGTTTGGGATTAATCCAGTTCCACTCTTTGCCACTCTGTGTATTAATACTGGCTTTAAATTCGACATCTTCAATAAATTTTGGTTTATTCATTTCATCTTCTCACTATTACTTCAATACAATTGATTCGATCTTAGTAAGCACTACTAATCACAATATTCTGTTTACGCAGACGCTTATACATATAGAGCAGCACGCCTACTGCGAGCCAAATACAGCCACAGATCAAAGCTGACATTTCCAGGTTGATCCATAAACCCAACATCACGCCCACCGAAAGCAGGGGCAAAACCAAGTTAAGGAAGACATTTTTTAAGCCTTGACGCTGTTTGTCCTGAACAAAGAATTTTACAAATACCGAGAAATTCACTGCAGTAAAGGCAATCAGGGCACCAAAACTCACCATACTCACCACTGTCGCAAGATCAAGGCTGATGGCGAGGAGTGAAGTTAAGCCAATGAACAGCACGGCATAAAGTGGTGTACCCAACTTGTTATGCACTTGACCGAATGTGCCTTTATGGAAAATTCCGTCACGTCCCATGATATGGATTAAACGCGAGGCACTGGCATGAGTCGCCAAACCTGAAGCAAAGGTATTCATGATTTGCGCGCAGAGGAACACCGCCTGAAATAGTGCCCCACCGACATACATCACAATTTCAGGCAATGCTTCATCGGGGTTGTTAAAGCGGACATTGCTGGGGAAATACAACTGGATAAACCACGATGCCGAGAAGAAAATCACCCCGCCTGTCAACGTGGTCAGCATTACAGCACGTGGAATATTTTTTTTCGGGTCTTTAGTTTCGTGTGACATTGTCGTCACGGCATCAAAGCCCAGAAACGAGAAACATAAAATTGATGCCCCGGCAATTAACGGCAATATACTGCTATCACCGTTCAATAATGGCGTCATGGTCAGGACGTAATGATAACCTTGCTCCGTACCTATGCCCTTGATCACCAGATAGATAAACAGCAGCATTAAAATCAAGGGAGCCACCACAAAAACCAGGCTTAAGTTCGCCAAGATATTAATGCGGAAACAGTTAATCAGGGTCACCAAACCGGTAAAGATACAGACCCACACCCAATATGGCACGCCTGGAATCAGGGCTTCCAAATAGATCCCGGCCAGTAAAGCATTCACGAGCGGCAGCAATATATAATCCATTAAGGCACACCAGCCAACAAAGAAACCGGCTTTCGGCCCGCAAGATTCCGCCGTATAAGTATAAGCCGAGCCCGGTTTTTCTGTCTGGCGACTAAATCGCGCATAGCTGAATGCCGTTAACAGCATGGCACCTAAGGCAAGGATATACGCGAGTGGAACACGTCCCTCAGTGATGCCGGAAACAATCCCAAAGGTATCAAAAACAACCATCGGGGTCATATATGCCACACCAATGATCACGACCTGCCACAAAGACATTTTTTGAAAGCAACTTGTGCTTTTTCCATTGATGTCACCTGAACATTATTTATTTTCGTTATTTGTTCAATTGCAATGACTATGCCATATAATAAAAATATAAATAAATTGAGTGAGGATGAAAAATGCCAAAGTACAATTTAGAAACTCGAATTGCAGCCATTCAGATGTATAAAAAGACCGATTACAAGGTGGCTGTCTGTAAAGAATTTGGCATCTCTCGGGTGACTCTGGATGCATGGATCCGCCTTGAAGAAGAAACTGGCGACTTGGTCCAGAAACCTGTAAAAAACCGCGGTGCACCGGGCCATATTAAAGATTGGAATAAATTTCAAGTGTTTGTAAGATCTTTAAAATTTCAAAATATTAGTGATTTGGTTCCAATATTTGAACAGCGCTTTGGTTATGCAGTTTCTTATGCGGTTTTGGTGCGTGCTATTCATGTTTTAGGCATGCGTCGCCGTCGTGGTCGCTTTTATTCTTAAATTAAAAATGAGCCCGACAATAAAATAATTCGACCCGTTAAATTTAAAAAAATAAATGTACATTAATGTAAGTTTATTTTATTAAAAACGTAAACTATATTTATTAAAAAAGTAAATCTATAAAACAAAAAAGTAAAGTTTAAATATTAAAAATGTAAATTTATAAAATTAAAAATGTTTAGCAATGTTCGTCATTATGTTCAATGATGATAAGAATTGCTCCCTAAAATGGAGCAAGCTTGAATAAAAGTGGTGCGAGTTGGTAATTTTTTTCAGCCTATGCAGACAGATGGAATCCGTTCTATTGCATGAGGCATAAAAAAGCAGCACTTTGGCTGCTTTTTCTACAATAAAATTTAGGATTTATACATCGGTCGATTGTCATTCAAGCGCATGATGCCACGAATCGCCCGATACACAATCCAGATCCAGGCCAGAAAGACCACCAACAAACAGAAAGCGGATGCACCAAATGCCACGCCTGCAAACAGGTTCGGATCTTCGCCAGTAAAGAACAGAAACAAAAATGGAATAAAGGCAATGATATTCCAGACCAGATACCACCAGAAACTGCGGATCTGCCAGGTGAAGTGGCTTTCAAAAATTGAACCACGTACATCGCGACGTTTGACATAGTTAATGATCAACGCCACGACAGCCAAGAGGCCAGCACTAAAAATGGCCACAATATATAAAATGTACAGTGCAAAAGTCAGTGTGCGATTTGGGTCTTTATCAATGGAATAGTTCACGTCCCCTCCTGATCTTTCCCCTAAATATTTAAACTGTTAAATGGGGAAATTAGCCATATAATCAAAATGATGTTAAAGGCTATAGTACAAAAATATATCTGCCGGAACGGTTGTTTTTGTGTTTTATGTCGCAGTTTTTGCTGGGCTAACCAGGCTGCTGGCCAACCACCTAAAAAAGCCACCAGATGCAGGGTATTTTCCGGAATACGTTGCTTACCCGATTGCGCCGCTTCCTTGTCCTGCGCATACAACCAGTAACTCAATGCATTCATCAAACTGATCAGCAACAAGACCAGTCCACTGAGCAGACCGCCCAAAGTCAATGCGGTCAGCAACAGAATATAAACCACACAGGCAATCTGCATCGGTTGTAATTTCTGTGACTGCTGTTGCTTGTAGGGTTTGAATTTAGCCTGAGACGTTTTGGTTTGCGATGCTTTCAGATACATGACCTGCTGTGCTTTGTATCGTCCGCGCTCATCTAAAATGACCGTGTACTCTAAGGCACAGCCGACGATCGGACGCGGACCTTGCTTGGCAAAGTCCTTGATATGCAGAAATACGCGATCTTTGGCCGAATCATTGGGCTGAATAAAGCCATAACCCTTGTCATCAAACCACTCTACTAAACGTCCCTGATCGCGCATATCCCCTGTCCTTTTGTCTTTATAAATTTTAAATATTTAAGCTGTAACGAATTTTAATCGCTCAATCAACATATTACGCATCTCGACTGGATTTTTTTGCAAAATATCTTCGCCAGTACGACCCAGTGCCGCGTTACGCTGTGCCACCTGTAAACGCATCATCCAGAAACGTCCTGCGGCCATGGCCAAGTACAACTCTAAACATGATTTTTCATCTGCTGTTAAGGGGCGGACGCATTCATAGGCATTTAAAAAGGCAATGGCTTTTTCTTCGTTTAAAGTGACATCCGGATAGTTGGTGCAAAAGTCATTTAAAGTAATCGCGATATCAAATAAAAATTCATCTTTATTCAGTTCATAAAAATCCAGAATACCGTTGAGTTGATCACCATCAAATAAGGTATTGTCCCGGAACAGATCGGAATGAATAAAGCCACGTGGACGATCTGGATAGACTGCTGTTAAAGCGTCATACAGGCCTAAAAGCTTGCCGAGCAACACTTTATCGGCCGGACTTAAACTTGGTTTGATTTCTTGGGACACGGTCAGCCAATAGGCATGATCACGCACGAAATTACGTTCTAATTTGAAGTCCTGCAATGCCACATGCATTTTTGCCTGAGCGATAGCAATCGCTTCAACTTGTGCCACGGTCGATGGCATGGGATGCTCACCCAATAGGCGCGGTGCAATCTGTGCCGGTTTATCTTTAATACTATGAATAGCCTTGCCTGAATGCGATAAAGGCACCGGAACGGCCAAGCCTGCTTTGCCCAAATGTTGTAATACAGGCACAAGTTCCCCTGCCGCCTGTTCATCCATATCCTCAAACACGGTCAGCACATAGTGTGCGTCTTCGCAGACCAAAAAATAGTTGGTATTTTGAATACCGCCTTGAATCGGAATCAGATCAACCGCCTTTAAACCGTAGGGCGCTGCAAAATCCTGAACTTCCTTTAAAGTCAAAGTGGTATAAACCGACATAGAAAACCTGCGAAAAAACTTACATAATTTTGCTAGAATACCGTTTCCATCTGCCAAGGTGTAGCGCTTGCGTGGGTGAGTTTCATAATCGGCTGTAATAATTGGAAAAATTTATGCTAGCTAAACGTATTATTCCTTGCCTCGACGTTGATAATGGTCGTGTGGTCAAGGGTGTTCAATTCCTTGATATTCGTGATGCAGGTGACCCAGTTGAGGTCGCACGTCGTTATAACGAACAAGGTGCCGATGAAATTACTTTCCTTGATATTACCGCTACACATCATGGACGCGACACCACTTACCGTACTGTAGAACGTATGGCTGAATCGGTTTTCGTCCCCCTGACGGTCGGTGGCGGTGTGCGTAAAGTCGAAGATATCCGTTTGCTACTCAATGCTGGTGCAGATAAAGTCAGCATCAACTCGGCAGCAGTATTTAATCCGGAATTTGTCCAAGAAGCATCACAACGTTTTGGCGCACAATGTATCGTGGTCGCCATTGATGCCAAAAAAACCGGCGAAGATAAATGGGAAATTTTCACCCACGGCGGCCGCAAACCGACCGGCATTGATGCCTTGGAATGGGCAGAACAAATGGCCAATTACGGCGCAGGTGAACTCCTGATTACCTCAATGGATGCCGACGGCACCAAAGCCGGTTATGACATCGCCCTGATGCGTGCTATCAATGACCGCGTCACTGTACCGACTATTGCCTCTGGCGGTGTAGGAAATTTACAACATCTGGCGGACGGGATTATTCATGGCGGTGCTGATGCAGTATTGGCAGCGTCAATTTTCCACTTTGGTCAACATACCATTCCTGAAGCCAAAGCCTATATGGCAGCGCAAGGCATTGAAATGCGCCTTTAATTCAAAAACGAATTGGTATTTAAAAAAGAGCATCACAACGATGCTCTTTTTTATTTCTACAGGATAAGCCTAGGCAATAAATCATTTGGAAAATACTCTCATCATCTGTGGCACATTCGGGTTTGCTCTAATGATGACTGCTTTGAAAAAGTATATCCATCGTTCTGTGGATTAAAGTAGAACAGCAAACACGACAAGAAAGAGTTAATAGAAAAGGGCTGGTATGTTCAAAATGATGTTTAGGGATTGTTATTGATCAATAGCCGCCGGACAAGGCGAAGCTTTCCAGTGCTGAGCAGCTTAAATATAAAGGACGTTATTTTCTTTCAATATTCACCCCAGTATGAGGATGAACAAGATCGCTCTATTTTGACCGATATTCAAAAGTAAAAATTAAATAAAAAAAAGGAGTCTTTCGACTCCCTATAAAACCAAGAAAAGACTACAGCACTTGGTATTGAAAATAACTTATTACACCACACACCCCAGTATGAGGCTTCACTCACCGACAGCAGTGAATATAGGGCAAATAAACAGCAGAATATTGACAATACAAGTGTATTTTATTGACAAATCACGACAAGAACCGGGTTTTAGCGATTTAATGGCCTATTTAAGTGATTGGTCGCAGGATTTTTAGCAATTTTAGCCGGAGTTTCTGCCCACTTGGCTGGAAAATAACGGTCTGCCCAATAGTTCAGTTTTTTCGAGATCGGTGCAGGCAATACCATACCTAAAGGGTTCTGCTCCTGTAAATCTGCGGAGGAAATCACCCGGGTACCCAGCAGATAGTCGAACCAGGGTTTGGTCACACACCAGTTGGCATCCTGATTACTATTCATGTGATGATCATAATGCCAAGGCAGCTTTTTTTTGGCCCATTCTGGCTCCAGATGGGCACGACGATGCCGATAATAATAATTGCCTGCACTATATAATACGGCCAGCGTCATCCCTTTGGAAAAAGGATAAAACGTCAATCCAAAGACTGTAGCAACCACGGCAAGAGAAGCAATTTCATTGCGGGTACGCCAGTTGTTCAGTCCTTCTACATAACCGAAATCGGAAAATTCCGTTTTACGCACAATGCGGTGATGTTCCCAATGCGAACACATGCTTTCTGGAACCGGACTATAGCGGCTCTGTCCTTGGCGGTGAATTCCATGTAACACATATTTATGCGCAAACCATTCAAATCCATTGGCAACGACGAGTCCTGCCAGAAAACCTTTCCACATGATCTTTTACCTCTTGGTCTATTTTTCAATATAGGCTAAGTAAAAGACTAGATATTGACCAAAATATTCAATATGATTGACAAAATACGACAAAATAAAAGAATTAAAAAATGCTGGTTCTAAAAAACTACGTAGGCTCGATATACGGTGGTTTAGGACATTTACTTTTGGACTATTATCAGCTGAAACAGCTCGAAGTCCCTGAGAAATTATTGGCCATTCAAAATCTGGAACGCTTTGATTTTACTCTGTGGCGTGATCTGCTGACGACACTTGATCAACAGCTGCAGCGCCCGGCTTTGGGCCTGGAAATTGCGCAACTGGTCGAGACTAAACATCTCGGGATTATCGGTTATCTGGCACTTTCCAGTGACACGCTGGGTGAAGCCTTCATGCGCTATCATGACTACCATCGCCTGATCTATGATGGCAGCCCGCTACAAATCCAGGGGCAAGGAGATCATCTTTCGATTGCCTGGGGTGAGGTTCCTTTTAAGATGAGTACGCAACTGACCGATGAAATCGCGATTGCACTCATGATCGAATTTATTAAATCGAATATTCTGGATAATAATCATCTGCATCTGCATCTGCATGAAGTGCATTTTCAGCATCCAACACCCAAAAATATAGCATTGTATGAACAGTATTTCCGCTGCAAGGTTCGTTTCGGTCAAGCCAAGACTCAAGTCCTGATGCCGGTCAGCGAGCTGTCTACACCTTTAAAACAGGGTGATCAGACCCTACAAAAGCTTCTGAAACAACAAGCTGAAGCTTTACTGGAAAAATTCCCCAATTCCACCCAGGTTGACCAGCAGTTACAGCAGGCGATTCTGGTGGGCCTGCAAAAAAACCAGTTCCAGATTGAACATATTGCCCAGCAAATAAAATTCTCTGTCCGTCAGTTACAACGACATTTGCAAAAGCAGGGTAAAACCTATCAGCAACGCATGCAGGAAATCCGCTCTATGATGGCAATGCAATATCTGAAAGATCCGCATTTAAGCTTACAGGAAATTTCCATGCTGCTTGGTTACTCCGAGCAGAGTGCATTTCAGCGGGCATTTAAGCAATGGACCCAGCTGACGCCACAACAATGGCGCTTAGAATCTTTGGCTCAGACAGCTTGAGACGCTGCAATGCTGAGACTAAAAATAGTAAAAAGCCTAATAGGAATATTGGGCTTTGTGTCTGGTTCCAGATGGAACATTCTCCAACAAATGAAAAAAATCTTATAAAAATGGATTTTCGATTTCGTCCAGATCATCCCGCTGCAGCTTTTCTGGCAGATCTACAGTATTTTCCAGTTGCTGCACCACATCATTTACAAAAGCCTGCAAAACCTTGGCAGCCTTAAGACCTTCCTGATCCTTGGTGATCTGCAAGTTTCCATACAGGCTGACACAATCTAGATCATTTTCCAAGGTCAGATCATGAATGGCATGGGATTCACTGCCATTTTCAAATGCTTTAAACATATCCTCTTCACCTGTCTTTGTTATTTTCAATAATGGGTGAGATCGATGCTACTCGAATCCCACTTTTTTCAGCAAGTTTATTTCAATAACTGCAAAATATATTGCAATAGCGCATCTATCAGCTGTTTTATAATCGTATTTTGGGTGTCGTTATCGATTGCACCACCAGTCGCTGAGGACGTCGAGGTATTTGAACCTGAAGATTTAAACTCACGTTGCAGTGCCTGCAAGTTTTCTTTAGAGACGTCTTCCGCACACTGGCTTTCTGCATCCCAGTTAGAATATTCGATTTTCTGATTGGCTTTAACCGCCTTGGCCGTCAATGGCAAACGATAGGTATTGCGCTTCTGCTCTTCGGTCAATTGTGGGAACAGGTTAATTCCGAGCTGTTCCTCCAGATAACAGACACTAACAATACGCACTTTGAGCGAATTATCATTCGGCGCATAATAAGCACCAATCGCACCGGTTTTCGGCAGGTAAACTGCCTTATACACCGCCGTCGGTACAATCACGCCATTACCAATGGTTTTTAGTTTTTTCGCCGCAAATACCGGCCCGGTAACAACATAAGCATCCTGCTTCTGTTTGGTTACAATGGCACGGGTCGCTTCTTCCAGTTCACGCCAGACCTGCTGATTGTTTTTCGGTGCTTGCGGCACCATATTGGCCAGTGAGAAACTGTCCGACTGTGCAGCCTTATTGGGCATATCCGCATTTGGCGCCATATGCCCGCGATCATAACCGGAACCACGATAATCCGCCAACGTCGCCCGATGCACAGGTTTGAGCTGGGTCTCTTCATGAAAATTATCTTGACGCGGAATTTTCTGGCTTAAGCGTGCCGGTGTGAGTGCTTCAGCCACCCAAAGTGGGGTTTTCGAAACACCGGAATAACCAACGTTAAAGCCATTAAAGCACAGTGAATAACTGTCTTTTTTCAGGCTGTCTTTCATCAGATACGGCGGAACATCACGATAAAACTGTGTCAGACAGGCGGAATCGGATGAAGATGGCAGAGACACCCATTGACTGATTTTTTCCTGACCAAAGGCGATGGCAAAACTACTCGAAGCCACCACACCCAGAATGACTTTAGTACTATTTTTACTTAAAAACTGAAAAAGAGAGTTCTTGGATTTACGCTGCTTCTTGGCCATTATTACACGTACTTTTTAGATCAATACCGATTTTTCCCGAGCTTAACAAGCTGTGTATATGAAGTATATCTTGACCCTGCCATTCGCTTAACAAATAAACAATAATGGCTTAAAAGCCACGAAAGCTGTAACAAACTGTCTATTTTTTATTTCATTTTAAATGAGGTTTCGCAGTCTTTGAGTAGCTTTGATTGGAGCTGCCGGATGAGTATGTAAAGCTAAGCGCCTATCCCAATTCGTACAATTATTAGCAGTGGTGTCAATCATGAATTCCAAACTCTCTAAAATATTAGGTTTAGGATTATTCACAAGTGTAATCAGCGCAGGCGCATTTGCCGAGCCACCGGTTCAACCGGGTGAAACACTTGAAAGCTTGTCTAAAGCTAAAATTAGTACCACGGTGAATGGTCAGGAAGGCTCTTTAGAAACTCTAGTCAACTCTGGTCAAATCCGCCTTGTCGATCCGCGTACAGCTGCGCCACAGCAGCCAATGCCAAATACGCAGCCAGCGATGCCAAATGATCCAGCGATGACGCAGGCGCCTGGTAATTCAGACATGGTTTCTCCACAACCTCCTGTGGCAGAACCGGGTATGAATCAATCAGACATGCCGGCCAATCTGGCTGAACCGGCCAACAGTACTGAAGTCGAGACAACTACATCTATGGCTGCACCAGAACAACAGCCTGTGCTTGAAGAGCAACAGCAAGCCGCTGTAGTTGAAGCCAATATGAATGCACAAACTGAAATTGCAGCTCAAGCCGATGCAGAACCAGTGCTGATGGAACAGCCTTTGAATGCTGCACCTGAAGTGCCGGCTGCCGTAGAACTTGAGCAATAATCCAAAGCTCACTTATTTAGTGTGTCTCCCATAAAAAAACCAGAGTGTGCCTCTGGTTTTTTATGCTTTTTAATTTTATTTACATCTGAATCTGGGTGCCCAGCTCGACCACACGGTTGGGTGGAATCTGATAGAAATCACTGACCGGACTGGTATTGCGCTGCATGGAAATAAACAGCTTTTCCCGCCACGGTGCCATACCCTCACCCACAGTATGCATAATCCGTTCACGTGAAATAAAGAAACTGATCTGCATCAGGTCATATTCAAAATCCCATTTTTGATAGGCCTGTTGCAAGGCTTGCGGAATATTGGGCTGATCCTTGAAACCATAATAAATAAATACCCGATAAAAATGCTCGCTCAGTTTTTCTAGCTCAACCCGATCCTGACTGTCTACAAATGGCACATCCCGGGTAATCACCGTGAGCATGATATTGCGTTCATGTAAGACCTTGTTGTGTTTTATATTATGCAACATGGCATGCGGGACAATGTTCGGTGTACCGGTCAGGAAAATGGCCTCACCCGGCACAAACTTGGTGCCTTCTCCCATTGAGATACTTTTAATAAACAGATCAATCGGCAAGGCATCCTGTTCCAGACGGCTCAGCACCAAAGCTCGGCCATCTTTCCAGGTCAGCAAAATGGTAAACAGCACCGCGCCAATCAGAATCGGCACCCAGCCACCCGAGGTGATTTTCAAGGAAGTTGAAGCGACAAAGACTAAGTCCAGCGCCAAAAATGGCACAGCAAACAGTGCCACTTTCCAGACCGGCCAACGCCATAAACCATAGGCCAGAATCGAGATCAGAATGGTTCCGCAGAGCATGGTCATGGTCACTGCGACCCCATAAGCACTGGCCAGATTGGCACTATTTTCAAACAGTAAAATCAGGATCAAGACCGAAATAAACAGCAGCCAGTTAATAAAGGGCAGATAAATCTGGCCACGTTCGACTGCCGAGGTATGCTTGACCGATAGACGCGGCAAATAACGCAGTTGAATGGCCTGATTGACCATCGAAAATACCCCGGTAATCACCGCCTGCGAGGCAATGACCGCAGCAGCCGTGGCCAGTCCAATCATCGGGAATAAAGCCCATTCTGGCAGCAGCATATAGAAAGGATTGGCCAGCGCTTCTGGACTGCGCAACAACAATGCGCCCTGTCCGGCATAATTCAGCAATAAACAGGGCAAGACAATAATAAACCAGGCCAGACGAATTGGCAGACGACCGAAATGCCCCATATCGGCATAAATTGCTTCCCCCCCGGTCATGGTCAGAATCACCGCGCCCATGGTCAGGAAAGCCACGTAGGGCTGATCAACCACAAAGTGATAGGCCCAGTACGGATTCACCATCCAGAGGACAGACGGGGTCTGGATAATGCTCCACAAACCAAAACCGCCAATGGACAGGAACCAGAGCATGGTTAAAGGCCCGAAAAATTTCCCCATGGTGGCTGTACCGTGACGCTGCACCATAAACAGCCCCGCCAGAATTCCAATCGATAGCGGTACCAGCCATTGATTGAAAATAGGTGTCGCAATACTCAAGCCTTCAATGGCAGACAGCACAGAAATTGCCGGAGTAATAATACCGTCACCAAAGAATAGCGATGCACCAATAAAACCCAAGGCAATCAGGAAAATTTTCTTTTGATCGACAATTCGTGTGGTACGCAGATTTAATGCCAATAATGACATGATCCCGCCTTCGCCGTTGTTATCGGCACGCATGATGACCGTGACATATTTAAAGCTGATGGTGAGCATCATGCACCAGAAAATCAGCGACAGGATACCGAGTACAGAGGCCTCGCTAATGGCGAGATGTGCGGTGAGGAAGCATTGGCGCAGTGCATAGAGTGGACTGGTGCCAATATCTCCGAAAACGACCCCAAGCGCAGCCAGTGTAATCACCGGGAGAGCTGCTTTTTGTGCAGTGCTTTGCATATATTGTCTTCGTTTTTAACAAGCATTTTTGCGAATCATAGCACCACATTAAAAGTTTTTCTGCAAATCAATTGTTTCAGCTTGGCACAGCTGGTTTTTTTCGCTATTATCCTCGGCCTATGGTGAGGTGTCCGAGTGGCTGAAGGAGCACGCCTGGAAAGTGTGTAAACGTTTATAGCGTTTCGAGGGTTCGAATCCCTCTCTCACCGCCAGAATTTAAAAACCCGAATCACATGATTCGGGTTTTTTTATTGCCTGAAATTCAAATTCGCATCTGCTTAGAATCATTAAACAATCCATCACCACCATGATTAAAGTTACTATGACCTAAGGAATATGGCTGTTCTAAGACGATTATTCCACCATATTTAAATTTTTCTTAAGCTTCCGTGCTTTTCTAGGTTCAATTTAAAAACTGGCATAAAAATAGCTTAATTCTATTGTCATCAAAGCTATGTTATGGTGCCTACAGAGGTGCTGAGAGGAGAATAAAAACCATAAAATAGAAAGAAATACAGGATTGATCGAGCCATTTAAACTTAAAGCTAAATAGATACACTGCTATTCGGAGAGCGAACATGAATAACAGCGCAAACTATGCAAAACAGATCAAAAATGCAAAACGTGGCGGTTATACCCCAACCATTGCCAAAGACATCAATAAACATAAAATTCAAAAAGCTCTGAGACTCATCGAACAGTGGAGAAGCCTCGCTCAAGAACTCAAACCTCAAATGCAGTTTGATATGGCCTTTACTTTAGAGGAATGTGCACAAGAATTAGATCGCATCCTAAAAAACAGATAAACCTTATAACCGACTCATATCCATAGTAAATCCTATGCTTTCACCCTCGCCCATATCTGCCTATATAGGCGTTTTCTTGATCTTTCGATAAAAGACAGTTTAGATAGAATGAACCGGAAAAACGGTAAATCGTACCAAAATAGCTTGAACGGTTATTTTTTGGCTTGCGTAGCGAATGAATTTCTGTAAAATGCACTCCACCATGCCGGCATAGCTCAGTTGGTAGAGCAACTGACTTGTAATCAGTAGGTCCACAGTTCGAATCCGTGTGCCGGCACCATATCTTAGCCTCGCTTTTTAGTGAGGCTTTGATGTTTCTGGGCTTGGTATTTTTCAAACTTGAATTTTTCGACGTTTTCTTACGCTGTTTTAGTCCTTCGATTGTGCCGTTACCTGCACATATCTCACGGTCCCTTCCTGATATAATTTTTGGCATAGCTTTGCTGTCATTTGAATTTTAAAATGATCCAAGCCTGAGCCTTGAATATGATGACCGGCTTGTTTTGAATTCAAAGTTTTTTGTACATAATCCGCAAAGCCGGAAAATACCGGCTCGGATAGATCCTGAATCTGAATATTTTTAAATTCAAAACGATCCAGACACGCATACAGTGCACCAACAGACATTAATTCTTTTAAATTTATATCGGCAGATTTCAGTAACAGCTGATATTTACGCTTTTGAAATGAATTCAAATTTTGCCAACGTTCCGATAACACCAGATGATGAAAACCAATTCGTGCATTTGGCTTTAAAACACTGCTGATTTGTTGCAAAAGTAACGGAACCGGACTGTGATAAGCTGCATCCAGACACAGCACCACATCAAAACGCTGGGAAAATTGTAATTCGTTTAAACGCAGAAACGAGGCCTGATAGATGGCATTCAGTTCTGGCAGATGTTGCTGAATAGTGGCCACGCAAGCCGTTTGTACTTCGACACCGGCCAGATATTGCACTCGGTAGTGCTGTTGCCAGTGCAATAAACTTGCACCCTGACCACAGCCCAGATCCAGCAATTTATCTTTTGAATTCAAATTGACACTCTGCGCGAGCTGATCGGCCAGCGTGCGACAGGCAGCAACATAATCCTGCTGTCCTGCCTGCCAATAGCCCAAATTACTCCAGGGCAATTGCGCCTGATCCCCCAGCGCCGCTGCATGAATTGCATATTTATGCTGAGGAAAGCGCTGACGCAATGCCTGAAGCCATTGCATCAATTAATAACCCAGTTGCGGAGCAACCTCGACCACAGGTTTTAAACCCTGAAACGGTAAAGGCGCACCGAAAATTTCCGCAATCTTCATCGCTGAGGTCACAGCCGATTCTAGAATGGGCAAACCGTCACATGACCATGAACCGCAGAAAAAGACTTTGCGATTGGCTTCCAGATGACGCTGCTGTAATTCCTTGTTCAGCGCCACGGTATTGGCATCGACCACCGCACGTGTCAGCATTACTGATTTGATCACTTTTTTCGGATCAATGTCGGTCACCGGACGCCAGGTCTGAAATACGGCCGACTTGCCAACCAGAGAAGGCTCAATCGAGTTGAGCCACACGGTAAATTGCTGACGGGTAAATTTACGGTCCATCATATAACTGAGTACGGCCCAGTCTTTACGTTTTGGCGGCATCACGCTGGCATCGGTATGAATCACCAGTTCGCCCTGTTCGAATTTGAATTTCTTCAATAACTCAATTTCACTGGCAAACTGTTCTGCATCCAGGAACTCCTCAATTTTGGTGGTCGGGGTCGCGACAATCACCCGGTCAAACAGTTTTGAATAACCGGCTGCATTTTCCACTCTGACCTGATCGCCTTGCTCTTGTACCAATGTGATCGCTGAACCGTCTTCAATCTGAATGCCTTCAATCAGCTTGTCGACCAGCGCCGGTGTACCGCCTTGCAGACGCAGTAAAGCATCGCCATCGGTCAGTTGGCGCAGGAAAATCAATAGCGGTTTAGCTGGCCATTCACCAATGGTTTTCGGATTGCAGGTACAGATGGTATATAGCACCGGCATCACCGCACCATGCCAGAACACTTCTTCAATCTCGTTACGATTGATAAATTCTGCCAGGCTGATGTCCTGATTTTTCGACTTAAAAAATTTGGTTAATGCCACTTTGAGCTGCAACAGGCCCTTGACCAGACGCCAGCCGTACTGCTGCAAGCCTTTACGGTTATTGATAATTGGAATATTGCCGATACGGCTACGCGATGTGGTCAGCCAGGTTTCAGTTTTATCTTCAAATAACCAGCTGCAGGCCATATAGGTACGCACCGGATAAGTTTTAATGCCCAGATACGTGGCCAGACTCAGGGTGTTTTTCCACAGATAAGGATTCATCACACGTAAAGGTGCATCAATTAGCCCCCCTTCAAATTCAAGGCTATGACTGTCCATGCCACGACCTGGAAGTGCTTCAAAAATCGTGATGTGATGTCCTGCATCCTGGAGAATTCTGGCTGTTGCCAGTCCGGCCATGCCACTACCAATTACTGCGATATCCAAACTGATCATCCGTCATTGAAAAACTACAGAAATTATGTACCATGCGCCAATCAAACAGGTTATTAAAATCTTCCAGAATATATGTTTTTCGTAAAGGCAATTGGACGGGATAAAATCTGCTTTTCACTATTTTTTTGAACAGGTTACAAAATTCACCAAACTCAGGATTTTATTCATATTTTTTCCATATAACCAGAAAAATCACTTTAAAAACAAACATCTTAATTAACCATTTTTATAACCTTTGGTTGACAAACGCCCTTGAAAAACCTATGATTCACAGCATAATAAAACCATAAACCCATCAGATTCCACCAAGATGAGTTTATGCGTAAATTATTTAAAACGACAAGAAACTACAGCGCCTTATAAAATAAAAGCCTCTGCGAAAGCAGAGGCTTCTTTGTTTAACCGCTCGGTGTACTATTCAGCCTGCACCGCAATTTCACCAAATTTACCCTGATTAAAATCTTGAAATGCCTGCATAATTTCTTCCTTGCTGTTCATTACAAACGGGCCATAACCTTGAATGGGCTCATTGAGTGGCTCGCCTGTCAGTAACACAAACTGGGTATCCTGATAGGCTTGCAACTGAATCGCCGGATCTCCATCACGGGCAAACATTATAATTGAGCTGTCCAGGACTTTCTGGCTCGCATTGACCACCAGCTCACCCTTCAGCACGACTAACAGTGCATTATGCCCGGCAGGGATATGTAATGTGGTTTCATATTCCACTTTCAGTTCACCATCCCAGACATTGATCGGACTAAAAGTATGAGCAGGACCTTGATGACCAGCAAACTCACCTGCAATCACCCGGATATGGCCCGCCTCTTCATCCATTTCAATCCGCGGAATAGCTGCCGCAGTGATCGCCTGATAACGTGGTGTGGTCATCTTGTCTTTGGCCGGCAGATTGACCCAGAGCTGTACCATTTCAAAGAGACCGCCATGTTTGGCAAAATCTGGAGAATGAAATTCTTCATGGACCACACCTGAGCCTGCGGTCATCCACTGCACATCCCCCGCCTGAATCGTGCCGCCACCGCCACTTGAATCTTGATGTGTCACGGCCCCCTGATAAGCTAACGTCACTGTTTCAAAACCGCGATGTGGATGTGAACCCACGCCATGTTGTACAGTCGTCGGATCGAAATGATAGGGTGCAGCATAATCCAGCAACAAAAACGGACTGATCGCCTGACCTAAACGGTCATAGGAAAACAGATTTTTGACCGGAAAGCCATCACCGACCCAATGCATGTTTTGATTACGGTAAACACCAATTACTTTTTTCATCTTTTAACTCCTATTACGATAGGATGAACATGCAGCCATTTTATGCCGGGCCAAGATGCGCTGATAGTCCTAAGCTGGAATACAGTATCTTATATATAAGACAATCTCTGCTTTAACTTCCCGAATTCAACACAAATAAACTAAAATTTTGGTCTAAATTTTTAATTATCCTATTTTTAAGATTATTTATACCAGAATTTGGGCTTATTTTGTCCTGTTTTTAGCTCTAATATAAAAATCACCACGTCCCGGAACAGCCTGGGTTTGATCCAAGACGGGATGCTAATTTTATAGAGAGGAACAGAGAAATGGCAAAACCTTATGTACGTTTAGACAAAGACAATGCAGCCGTATTACTTGTAGACCATCAGACTGGTTTGTTGTCACTGGTTCGTGATATTGACCCAGATAAATTCAAAAATAATGTATTGGCGCTTGCGGCAGCAGCAAAATATTTCAATTTACCGACCATTTTGACCACCAGCTTCGAACAAGGCCCAAATGGTCCGTTGGTTCCTGAGCTGAAAGAGCTATTCCCAGACGCACCTTATATTGCTCGTCCAGGGCAAATTAATGCCTGGGATAATGAAGATTTTGTTAAAGCGGTAAAAGCCACGGGTAAAAAAACAGTTGATCATTGCTGGCGTGGTGACTGAAGTGTGCGTTGCCTTCCCGGCGCTGTCTGCACTTGAAGAAGAATTTGACGTATTCATCGTGACAGATGCATCTGGTACCTTTAATCACCTGACACGTGATGCTGCATGGAACCGCATGTCACAGGCTGGTGCACAGCTGATGACCTGGTTTGGTCTGGCTTGTGAACTGCACCGTGACTGGCGTAATGATATCGAAGGTCTCGGCAGCTTATTCAGCAATCATATTCCTGACTACCGCAACCTGATGAATAGCTATAGCCAGAATACTGCACAGAAATAAACCATACACATCTCTAAAATAAGCGGCCTTCGGGTCACTTTTTGTTGGAACAATTAAATTAATCTGGCTTGGAAACAGTTTAGCCTGGCCCGGATTTCCCCTATGATGGGCATTGTATGAACGCAGGGCGATTGAGGTGAAAGGTGCATTCTTTTGATGATTATTATTATTTTTATCTGGTGGTCAAGCATGGCGGCTTTAGTGCAGCCAGTGACATCTCCGGAATCACCAAGTCCAAACTCAGCCGACGTATTTTAGAGCTGGAAGCCCGTTTCAATGTCATCCTGATTCAACGCTCAACCCGACATTTTAAGGTGACCTCACTGGGCCAGGAATTTTTTGAGGAATGCGAAAAGCTGATTCAACAGGTGGAATGTGCCCGTAATGTCTTGCTCAAGCAGAAAAGTGAACCACAAGGCCTGGTCAAGCTGAGTTGTCCTTCGGTGATGATGCGCTACCAGATCCGCAGCCTGCTGAATGAATTCCTCAAGACTTATCCCAAGGTTCAGGTAGAAATGGAAATTACCAGCCGGCGTGTCGATGTGCTGCATGATGAGATTGACCTGGCGATCCGCACCAACTTTGAAGCCAATGAAGATTCCAGCATTGTCGTTCGCGATGTGATTAAAACCACGCATTGTCTGGTTGCCAGTCCGGAGCTGTTGCAAGGCCGTTCGATACACTACCCCACTGAGATCAATGACTTTCCGACCATCGTTTTAGGCACGCAGAAAAACCACTATCAATGGCATCTGCATCGTATCGACAGTCATGAACAGATGGATATCCCCCTAGAACCCCGCATCAAAAGCAACGATCTGGCCGGCGTATACTATTCTGCCCTGGATGGCCTGGGTATTGCCGATCTACCCTTGTTAACCGTGGAAGCAGATCTCAAAGCTGGTCGCCTGATCCATCTGCTGCCAGACTGGTGTTCCAATATGGGAACCGTACAACTGGTCTATGCCTCACGCAAAGGTCAGCGTCTGGTGATGGAAAAACTGATTGAGCATCTGGTCGAGGGCTTACGTGCCCGGGCAGAAGGCCATCAGGGCTATACCATTTGAATTGCGCTTTCATGTTGAGCAGCCAATAAAAAAATCCAGCACTGAGTGCTGGATTTTTTGCTTTGAAATAAAGTGAGCGAATTAGATTTTACCCACTAAGTCAATTGAAGGAGCAAGAGTTGCTTCGCCTTCTTTCCATTTCGCAGGACATACTTCACCTGGGTGAGCGTGTACATATTGCGCTGCTTTCACTTTGCGAAGCAGTTCAGCTGCATCACGACCAATACCACCGGCATTGATTTCAACGATCTGGATTTTACCTTCTGGATCGATCACGAAAGTACCACGATCTGCCAGACCTTCAGCTTCAATCAATACTTCAAAGTTTTTCGCCAAAGTCCAGGTTGGGTCGCCGATCATTGGGTACTGGATTTTACCAATTACGTCAGAGGTATCATGCCAAGCTTTATGGGTGAAGTGCGTATCGGTTGATACACCATAAATTTCTACGCCCATTTTCTGGAATTCAGCATATTGATCAGCAAGATTGCCTAATTCAGTTGGACAAACAAAAGTAAAGTCAGCAGGATAGAAGAATACAACCGACCATTTACCTTTCATGTCCTGCTCGGACACTTCCACAAATTGACCCTTGTGGTAAGCAGTGGCGTTGAATGGTTTGATTTCAGTATTGATTAAACTCATGAGACCTTTCCTCGTATATTGGTGAGATTGTTCATTCGATGAAGATAGAATACGAAAATTTTTTAAATAGGTAAAACCGTAAGTTTTTATAAAAATAATCGCTTTTTTAGATTTAAGATTTCTATGAGAATTACTGATCTGATTGATTTGCTCAATATGGAGCCTAGAATTTTGAACATAAGCCGAGCAGTTGAAATATAATTTTTTGCAACTTAGATTAGCAATCATAAAGCTCTGAGCTCTATCAAAACTAAACAAAGCAAATTCAAGACATAAAAAACCCACCGGATTCAGGTGGGTCTTGGATGAAGATTTACCGTTCTGATAAGTTAAAACGGAAGATCATCATCTAAATCAGCTGCAGGCGCTGCTGTTGGTGCAGGTGCAGATTTCGGTGCAAAACCACTCGGGTTATTGTTGCCATAACCGCCACCCTGATTGTTGTTGAAACCGCCTTGCTGCGGCGCTGAACCATAACCCGACTGCGGATTATTGCCGTAACCGCCACTTTGGTTGTTACTCGCCTGATTATTGTTATTAAAACGTGGCTGGTTAAAACTGTTGTCGCCCTGCTCGCCTTGTGAACGATTCGAGTCCAGCATCTGCATTTGATCACCACGGATTTCCGTTGTATAGCGCTCCTGACCATTTTGATCAGTCCACTGACGGGTACGTAATGAACCTTCAATATATACTTTAGAACCTTTACGCAGGTATTGCTGCGCAATTTCGCCTAAACGGTTATGCAACACGATACGGTGCCATTCCGTTTGTTCTTTACGTTCACCGGTACTTTTATCTGTCCACGAATCGCTGGTAGCAATCGAAAATTGAGTGAGAGAACCACCATTTGCAAAAGTTTTGGTTTCCGGATCTTTACCCAAAGTACCCACTAAAATGACTTTATTTACACCACGCATTTGCTGTTTACTTCCTATATATTTCTGTATTTTACTTTATAAGAGTTATGCTTAAATGGCTACCTCTTTACCTAACAAGTGCGTTAATTGTTGTCGCGAAGCATCATCAATCTGCTGTTTATCGACTTTTATATAGGCAACTTGCTGTTCAGCCATCACCACGACTTCTTCAATACCACGAATCGCCAAAAGCTGAGAAGTCCATTCGTCAGTTTGTCTGCTTTCCGGCAAACGCAGCACCAGTGATGAAAGATAGCGTGGCTGAGCTAGCCCGAAACTCATCAGCAGCCAAACAATCGCAATCCCGGTCAGGATACTCCAGCCCATCGAGGTATTATTGAGCAGCAACAATTGACCACCGATCATCCCACCAAAGAAGGCACCCAAAAACTGGCTGCTGGCATTCACGCCCATTGCCGTCGCTTTAGACTGGATTGGCGCAGCTTTAGACAGCCAGGAAGGCAATAAGGCCTCCATCACGTTAAAGGCAATAAAGAACAGGCCCAGGCCAATGAGCAAGATATATTTGGATTCAAAACCAAAGACCATCACCATTAAACCCAGAATAATACCGCCAATCGCCACCAGAAAAATCGCGCGCATTTTGTGGTATTTTTCTGCCAGAATAATACTCGGAAAAGCAAAGAACAGACTTAGCACCAACAGGGGTAAATAGACCAAGCCATGACTGGAAAGCGGCAGATCTGCAAACTCGATCAGCTGCGAAGGCACATAAATAAACATGGCTGTGAGCAATAAATGCAGGGTAAACACAGATACATGCAGACGATTCAGATCGCCAATCTGGAGCACCTGTTTCAGTTGGGTCAGATAACCCTGTTGAAAGTTTTTATGATGCCGCGTGACTTTAGGCACCATAAACAGCATCGCAATGGCAGCCAATCCCATCACCGTGGTGACCCAGAACAATCCCGAAATGCCAACCAGACCTGTCAGCCAAGGCCCGAGACTAAATGCCACCACAAAAGACAGACCAATACTCATGCCCATGATTGCCATGGCTTTCATGCGGTTTTCTTCACGCGTGACATCGGCCAGCAAGGCCATGACGACAGCGGATACTGCGCCACCACCGGCAATGGCACGACCGATAATCACGCCATAAATGCTGTCAGACATGGCTGCAATCGCACCACCCAAGGCAAACAGCAGCAGTCCTAAAACAATCAAAGGCTTACGGCTGTAGCGGTCTGCAATCAGGCTAAATGGTATCTGTAATAAGGCCTGAGTCAAACCATAGACCCCGACCGCCAAACCGATCAGTGCAGGCGTTGCATATTGATATGCCTGCCCTGCCACAGAAAACACCGGGATAATCATAAACAACCCCAGCATGCGCAGTGCAAAAATACTGCTCAGGGCAAAGGTTGAACGACGTTCTAAAGCATTCATCATAAATTATGGCGATTGGGTTAATTAATCTGGAGCCCAGATTATAGGGCATTCAGCTCATTAATAAGACATGAATTTTATTTGAAATAAAGATGATGCCGATCTAAAAACAAAAAAGCGCAGCCGGAGCTACGCTTTTCATTCAGGGAGAGCGCTTTATTTGCCTAAAGCCGCCTGACGTTTTTTGTATTGAATCGAGGCGAATACTGCCCAGACAATAAAAGCTACACCGATCAGACCGGTCACCACTTCTGGTACATGCAGACCGGTTCCGCTGGCAATCATAATGAAAGCCAGTGCACCGATGGCATAATGCGCACCATGTTCCAGGTAGATATAGGCATCCAATGTGCCCTGCTCAACCAGATAGATGGTCATTGAACGGACAAAGATTGCACCAATTGCCAGACCGAGCATGATGATGACCACGTCTGAGGTAATCGCAAAAGCACCGATCACACCATCAAAACTGAAAGAGGCATCCAGGACTTCTAAATAGAGGAAACCACCAATACCGGCTTTCACTACACCGGTCGGTACGCCATTTTCATCATGACGAATCGCATTACCTTCTTCATCGACTTCCGGTTCACCACCGAGCATATGACTCAGAACCTGTACACCGATATAAATTACGATGCCCCAGATCCCGGCCATAGTCACTGCCAGACGCTTGGCTTCATCGACATTGGCTGCCATGATTAACAAGGCCACCAGTGCGATAAACACCGACATTGCCGGCACATTAGCCAGATTAGACAGACGGCGTTCTAGCCGTCTGAACCAGTGCGTGTCTTTTTCTTCATCCAGGAAGAAGTTCAGGAATACCATCAACAGGAAAGCACCACCAAAAGCTGCAATTTCGGGATGATGTGCCATTAAACGCGCTGAATATTCTTTCGGATCATTCAGGGCCAGACGTACCACTTCCATAAAGCCCAGGTCTGCAGTCACTGCAACAATAACCACCGGGAAGATCAGACGCATCCCGAAGACTGCAATCAGAATACCGACTGTCAGGAACAGCATTTTCCAGAAATGATCCCAACCCCGTAGGACTGAGGCATTAACAACCGCGTTATCAAAGGACAACGACACTTCCATAATCGCCAGAATAGCGGTGATGGTTAGCGCTGTGAGCATGGTTTGCAGGCCTGCTTCAGGACCATGGGTATAACCCCAATACGCAGACAAACCAAGACACACGATCGAAAATGCAATCGAGAAACCAAAATGTTTCAACATACACAACGACCTTGGATAAATTAAATAAATGTATGGCTGCGAAAGAGCAGCAATACGAATAGGAAAAGTTAAGCTAATTATGAAACTTTTAGCGCATAAACCAAAGCACTTCCTGAGCTGTTTTATCTTATTTTCTGTTTTTAAAATTTGCCGATCTTTTAAACAGCCCGATCT
The DNA here is from genome assembly GCF_013420435.1 of Acinetobacter sp. YH01008. NCBI lineage: Bacteria > Pseudomonadati > Pseudomonadota > Gammaproteobacteria > Moraxellales > Moraxellaceae > Acinetobacter > Acinetobacter sp. YH01008. Next base: position 66,945 of record NZ_VOYD01000012.1, on the reverse strand, counting down.
TTGCTATAGTGCCGCATGGTTTAACTTGAACTGCGAAGGATTTTCAGCATGAGTTTTTCACAAGAGCTATGGCAACGCAATCTCGGACTTTATCAGAAGACCCTGGCCCTGCCCTTTAATCAGCAACTGGCGCAAGGTACTTTAAGCCGTGAAGCCTTTAGTCATTATGTGATTCAGGATGCGCATTATTTACTGGCCTATGGCCGTGCACTGGCCGTGTGTGCCGCCAAAGCATTTGAGGCAGATGATGTGATTCAGTTTGCTGAAGCCGCCAAAATTGCGATTGTGGTGGAGCGTAGCCTGCATGACGGTTTTATGCAGGATTTTGGCATTAGCAAAGACCAGTTCGAAAGTACTCCTCTGACGCTGGCTTGCCATCATTATACCTCTTATCTCACTTCGACTGCATGGTCAGAAAGCTACCCGGTGGTGCTGGCCTCGTTACTGCCATGTTTCTGGATTTATGCAGAAGTCGGCAAAGATATAGTCGATAATTCTGCACTGAATAATCCGTATCAAGCTTGGGTGGATACCTATTCAGGCGAAGAATTCCACACGGCTGTGCGTAATGTAATTGCGACCATTGACCGTGTTGCGGCGCGCGTTGATGCCGATACGCTGGAAAAAATGCACCAAGCTTATACGCATGCGGCCCGTCTGGAATGGTTATTCTGGGACAGCGCCTTTGAGCAACGCCAGTGGCCTGGTCTGGACCAATAAGATGCACAAAAAAAGTCCTGTTTAAGACCGAAATGCCAGTCAGTTAAGAAATTGACTGGCATTTTCTTTTTTAAATTCATAATTATATTTAATAGCTGGAAAAGTCACCCACTGGGCAAAACCAAAGTAACAACTGATTTACAGGTTTTTTAATTTAAAACCTTAAGACTCCGTCGTGGATGACTAAAAAATTAAAGAGTCTATTTCTAAACGCCTTAACTGATCAGTATTACTGTTGAAGATTGGGCTTCTTTATCTTATCGATTAAAATCGGATCTATTGTCATCAATTGATCATAAAAACGGCTTAGTCTGGGAAAAGAACAACAAAACTGCTGAGTGGCGAGTAAGCTAAACCTAGCTATTCGCCACACATTGCCGCATAATAAATGAGAATAATTATCATTTAATGGTTTAGTCCCAGAAAGAGGCATCAGATATGGACACTTTAGGTACCGAGGCGATTCGGGCATTTTTTACGGTGCAATGTTGCTGGTTGAATAATGAAGAAATTTATCCGGAACAGGGCTGTCTGGATTGTGGTTCAGCAGCAACTTACCTGATTTACCATACCAACACGCATATCTAGAAACATCTGCTGAAATTTATTGAAAAGTACCGCTGTCATCAGGCCCGTCGTAATGATTTGCTCGACCTGGATTTTTTCGAACAAGACTATGAGGGCTTTTTGCAAATCCTGGAAAATGAAGTTAATTTCTATGCACGTCTGCATCATGATATACCACGTGACACCTGCTTTGAGGATGTTGAATCGATCTTTGAACGCCGCTATGCAGCGGCTTGTTAAGAACGTCCCTCACGTCTAGTCATTCTGAACAGTGAAGCGATCTACTGTGATATTTCTCGGTATTGTGATGAATTGACCAATCACCGACATAACTTGACGTTTAAAATACTTTTATTTGCACTTGAACATTTTTCATCCGGTATCATATAAGGGTTTTTGATGAATATTCTAGGATCCTTGCATGAGCCAAAGCCACATCCGTATTCGAGGCGCACGTACCCATAACCTGAAAAATGTGAACCTTGATATACCACGCGACAAGTTTGTGGTGATTACGGGACTGTCTGGTTCAGGTAAGTCCTCGCTTGCCTTTGATACCTTATATGCCGAAGGTCAACGCAGATATGTAGAATCGCTGTCTGCCTATGCACGCCAGTTCCTTTCACAAATGGAAAAACCGGAAGTCGATTCGATTGAAGGTCTCAGTCCAGCCATCGCGATTGAACAGAAATCGACCAGCCATAACCCGCGTTCTACCGTGGGTACCATTACCGAAATTTATGACTACTTACGTCTGCTGTATGCACGTGTCGGTACGCCCTTCTGTCCAGAACATGACCTGCCGATGGTGGCACAAACCGTCACGGAAATGGTCGATGCAGTCAAAGTGCTGGAAGAAGGCACAGCCTTAATGCTGCTTGCCCCGGTAGTGCGTGAGCGTAAAGGTGAATATACCGCCTTATTTGAGCAGTTACAGAGTCAAGGTTTTGTCCGTGCCCGCGTCGATGGCGAGATCATGGAAATTGATCCGCCACCAGAGCTGGACAAAAAGAAAAAACATACCATTGAAGTCGTGGTCGACCGCTTTAAAGTCCGTGATGATCTGGGCAACCGTATTGCAGAAAGTTTTGAAACTGCACTGCGCCTCGGTGGCGATATTGCGATTTTATCCTGGATGAAGGATGAACATGATGATCGGGTATTTTCTGCCAAGCATTCCTGCCCGGAATGTGACCGCGCTGTCGCAGAACTGGAACCGCGTTTATTCTCGTTCAATAACCCTTTTGGTGCCTGTCCGGTCTGTGATGGTCTCGGCACCCGCAGTCATTTTAGTGCCGATAAACTGATTCCTAATCCTGAAGTCAGTGTCAGTCAGGGTGCCATTCGAGGCTGGGATCGTCAGCGTCCTTATTATTACGGCATGATCCAGAAAGTCGCCGAGCATTTTGATTTTTCTTTAGAAACGCCGTGGAATGAACTGGATGCCGACACCAAGAAGAAATTCCTGTACGGCACCGGCAAAGAAAAAATTGATCTGAGTTATATCGATGAGCGTGGCCGTCGTCATAATCGGGTGATTCCGTTTGAAGGGATTTTGCCGCATCTGGAACGCCGCTACCGTGAAACTGAAAGTAATTATGTGCGTGATGATCTGGCGCAGTATCTGTCCAATGCTGCCTGTGATGCCTGTGATGGTTCACGGCTGAATGAAATCTCGCGGAATGTGAAAATTCTGGACAAGACCATTGCCGACATTACCCGCATGTCGATTGGTGATGCCGAAAGCTATTATCAGGACATTAACCTAGAAGGCGCACGCGGAGAAATCGCCGACAAGATTTTCAAGGAAATCCGTGAACGTCTGCACTTCCTGGTCTCAGTCGGTCTGAATTATCTCAGCCTGTCGCGTTCTGCCGAAACATTGTCGGGCGGTGAAGCACAGCGTATTCGTCTGGCTTCCCAGATTGGTGCCGGCCTGATGGGCGTGATGTATGTGCTGGATGAACCCTCAATTGGTCTGCATCAGCGTGACAATGACCGTCTGCTGCAAACCCTAATCCGTCTGCGAGACTTGGGCAATACCGTCTTGGTGGTCGAGCATGATGAAGATGCAATTCGTGCCGCCGATCATATTATTGATATTGGCCCGGGTGCAGGTGTACATGGCGGGCATGTGATTGCTGAAGGGACTTATGATGAAATTCTGGCCAATCCTGACTCGCTGACCGGACAATATTTGTCTGGCAAGTTAAAAATTGAAGTGCCGAAAAAACGGATTCAGCCACCTAAACCTGAAGAACAGATCAAGCTGATGGGTGCATCTGGGCATAACCTGAAAAAAGTCGATCTGACCATTCCTTTGGGCATTATGACTTGTGTTACCGGGGTATCGGGTTCGGGTAAATCGACCTTGATTAACCGGACATTGTTACCTTTGGCGGCGACCCAACTGAATGGTGCAACCACTTTAACATCGGAAAAGTTTGAATCGATTGATGGCTTGCAGTTCCTCGACAAAGTCGTCGATATTGACCAGAGTCCGATTGGACGAACCCCACGTTCCAATCCGGCCACTTATACCGGTTTATTTACCCCGATTCGTGAACTGTTTTCACAAACTCCGGAAGCCAAAGCACGTGGTTATGCCGCGGGTCGTTTCTCGTTTAACGTGAAAGGTGGTCGCTGTGAAGCCTGTGAAGGCGACGGCATGATCAAGGTGGCGATGCATTTCCTGCCGGATATGTATGTGCCTTGCGATGCCTGTCATGGCAAACGTTATAACCGTGAAACGCTGGAAGTGAACTATAAGGGCAAGAATATTTCCGATGTCTTGCAGATGACAGTTGAAGATGCCATGCATTTCTTCGATGCCATTCCCGTCATTCACCGTCGTCTGGAAACATTGCATCAGGTAGGTTTGGGTTATATCCGTCTGGGTCAGTCTGCGACCACGCTTTCCGGTGGTGAAGCGCAGCGTGTCAAACTGGCACGTGAACTGGCCAAACGCGATACCGGTCAAACCCTGTATATTCTGGATGAACCGACCACGGGTCTGCATTTCCATGATATTGCCAAGCTGCTGGACATCCTGCATCAGCTACGTGATAAGGGTAATACCATTGTGGTGATTGAACATAACCTAGACGTGATTAAAACCGCCGATTGGGTCGTGGACTTAGGCCCTGAAGGTGGTTCGGGAGGCGGTATGATTGTTGCTGAGGGAACGCCTGAACAGGTGGTAAAAGTCAAAGCGTCACATACGGGTAAGTTTTTGAAAGCGTTGTTGAAATAAGCTATCCAAGATTTATCAGCCCTTCTTTTATCAAGGAGGGCTTTTTATTTTTCATGATCCTATTGAACGAATTTCTTCAGCCAATTGTGCCAATATTTGATCATCTACCTTTTTAGCATCATGAGATGAGATATAACCTTCATAGGCATCAAAATACTTATCTATTGAAGAATGAATTGGCTGCCAGTTTTCATGCGTCTTTTTAGTCTGATGCATTGGAAATAATTTGGCATGAACATGACCAACTTAAGTCTAAAGATCATCCAAATTAAATCACATGACTGGCAACATGGATGTTGCCCGTTTGACTGTGCTAAAGGGACTTAGCATCAGTCGAACAAATGCATTTGGCTACTTTTGTGCAGTCAAAAGTAGAGAAGGAATCTTTTAGACTAAACCTCAGCCACCACATTCCGTCCCTTCGCTTTGGCTTTAAACAAAGCATCATCGGCATTTGACAACAAAGCCATCCAGGAAACAGCCCCAATCGCCACCCCGATACTGACCGAAATCTGGATCTCGTCTCCTAGCGCAGTCAGAATATAGCGCTCAGCCACTTCAGCCCGAATTTTATCTGCAACGATCAGTGCCTGATCCATTTCAATATTTTCAATCAGTACCAGAAATTCATCGCCACCATAGCGCACCAGCAAATCCGTCGCCCGAACATTGGCCTTTAACCGCTCGGCCACCAGTTGAATCACCTGATCACCCACAATATGCCCATACCGATCATTCACCTGTTTAAAATGATCAATATCGATAATCATCAAACAGGTTTGGCTCAGTTGGCTCGGTTGATTTTCCAGAAAACGGATATATTCTTCCAGAGCAAAACGGTTTGATAATCCGGTCAAAGCATCTGAATGCGCGATATTCTTTAACCGGAATTCTAGCGCATCGCGTTCTTGCAACATTTGTTGCAATTTCTGAATGGCAGCGAATAAGGAATCAGAATGATTCACTTCACGCAGCCGCATATCAATTTTCTGACGACCCGAGTTTTTAGACAAACTCAACAACATGCGGCGTGCCTGAATAAGTGGCAAAAATACTTGTTTGCGTGCAAAGATCATGGTGGAAATCGCGGTCAGTAATGAAATCAACGATACCAACACGCTCCAGATCAAACGCTGCATATTGCTGTTCATTTCCTGAATAGCGGCATCTCTGCTGTATTGCAGCAGATAAGTTTGCAGGTCTACCACAGTCGCAAATTTATCTACGATCGCTTCAGTCAGCTCTGTCCCGCTCAAACGGTAGTCACGTTGCTCCAGACTGTCACTGATCAGCTCACTCACAATCGGTAAGCCTTGCTGAATAAACTCGGTTTCTACCCGCCGATGTAAACGGATGAATTCCTCAGTCTTATCTTGAACAGGTTGAATGGTATCAATCAAGGCCCACAAATAACGCACCTGATGTTGGGTCTGTAAAGAGCGGGTAATATTTTCAGTGGGAAGCGGAGCTTCAAAAGTCACATGTGCCATGATAGACGAGGCCACACGACCGGCCTGATCACGTAAATCTGATAAAAATAGAATCTGGCTAATATAGTTATTCAGAGGGGTCGATGAGCTATCTGAAGCCACCGCCACGTCACGCAAAAGTTCACGGCAACTTTCCCAGGCAGCAAACATCGCCAGAATCGCCTGATCAAGTTCCTGAGCACTGCGCAGCTGACGCGGCATCTGGGTATAAGCATCAACCTGTGCACGCCCTTTTTTCAAACTATTCTCAAGCTGTGAAAGTTGCTGACTCAGGTTGTTAAAACCGACCTCCGTCAAGACATCAGCCGTCTGGGAGAGCTGCCGATCCACCTGTTGACGGTAGCTGATTAACTCTTGCTGATGCTGGGCAAATTCCTGCACCGAACTGGACATGGCCTTATTGGCAGGCGCACGCTCACGCGAAATTTTATTTGCCAGGTCAGCGACCTGCTGCAATGCATTCAATTGTTGATAGGTTTGTCTGGATTTTAAATAACTTTGACTGCTACTCACAATTAAGGGAATACAGATACAAAGTAAACATAAAATAATAATCGACATGGCCCAGTATAAACGTTTACTGATCCAGCCTGAGCGTAAGGTGTTCATGCTGTTTTATTACGCCCCAATGCCAAAAGAATGCTGTATAGAGCGATTATTATACAAATAAAATGAAATACTCTTAAAGTAGGTAATTCAACTTAGTTAATGTTTTTTCTATATTTTTTTGATTTTAATTTTTAAAAGCGCTACTTTTTAAATTCAGGCTAAAGTTTTATGGGTTTTATCCTACAAAAAATACAACACAAATACAGGACTTTTAAGCATTAAAAAAAATATCAAAACTTGCTTTCCGCACTATTTACACATGCAACAATTGGGTGCATAATGCACCGCATTAGGGCGAGTTAAATTATTCCTCAGCAGATATTTTAGTTTACCCGCAAATTTTGGCGAAAAAACCCCAGTTTTCTATGAAAACTGGGGTTTTTTTTAGTGCTTATATTTTTAGGTCATCTATTAATGAATTAATATGCACCATTTTAGTGCTTTATTTTTACTATTTTTATTGCTGAAGTTCATTGCTACAGAACAGTTTCTATCTTAGAAGATGAATAGAAAGTAAATAAAAAATGCGGATAAAAAAAAGCCCAACCTTGGGGAAAGCTGGGCCAATAAAAAAATTGTGGAGAATCACGTTAAATCATAATGAAACATGAACTTTAACCTGATACTGATATTATGTAAAAATCTATTAACAATGTAAAGCCGATTGGCCTAGTCGAGATTAAAAAGCATCACATTTTGGTTCAAAAAAGAGACACCTATTACAATTCTAGAGAAATTCTGCATTAAATTTGTACAATTTATAATAAAGCGTGATGAATTATATAATTCATCTTATATTTTTTGACATATTTATGAATTTATCCTTAAAACATAAATTGAATTTTACGATAAAAAATCAATAATCAATTTAATTAATGAATAATAATATCCACACATTTTCTTCTTAATCTTTGACGTAGTGTTCTATTTTTAAGCTCTAGCTTTTTGTTATAAAACAAATTTTACATAAAATTCAATTTCAAGCTAAATAGATGAATATTACACAAAACTAATACATTATTTTAAGACGAAAAAATACTAAATTCAAAGCGGATTGACTTAATAAATTGTTACAATACAATACGTTCTATGTTGTACATCTTTTGTAACAAAATGGTAAATATCATGAAAAAACTAGGTTTAGCCACTGCTGTATTATTAGCGATGACCGGTGCTCAAGCATATCAATTCGAAGTTCAAGGTCAGTCAGAGTACATCGATAACACTGCAAATGACAAAGACTTCACTGGCGCTGTTCAAGGTACTTATTACTTTAAAGATGTAGATGCTTCTAAAGGTCCTTTAGCTGAAGCTGCTTTCCTAAACCAAGCATCTAATGTTGCTCTAGCGTATAGCTATGGCGAAAATGGTCAAGAAGAAGCTGGACGTTCACGTACTGTAAATCATACTTACGGCGTGAAAGGTGAAACTTATATCCCAACTAAAGTTGTGCCTGTTTATGCAAGCGCTTCTTATAGCCATACCATCGCGGATAACAAAGCGGGTAAAGCAGACGGCAATGGTGACCGTTATGCATTAGAACTAGGTGCATTACTAATCCCTAACTTCTTGGTTGCTGTGGGTTATACCAGTGTTGCTGACCAGACTTCTTATGACGCTTTCAACATCGTTTCTAATGGCGTTGCTAAAGCTGCTCTTGAATCTGCAACAATTAATGAAGACCAAGACGCAATCACTGCACGTACTAAATACGTAGGCGCGATTGACGGTACAAACATGTCAATTGGTTTTGAATCTGGTTTAGTTTATGGTGAAGACACTGCCTACAACCTAGGTACTACGCTTTTCCTTAACCCACAGTTAAGCGTTGGCGCATCTTATATGGAATCTAGCTATGCTGGTTCTCCAGACAAAGCTTGGGGTGCGAACGTAAACTACTTCATCACTCCTGCTGTTGCAGTTGGCGCAACTTATGTAAATGCTAACTACGAAGCAAATCTTGCGCAAAATACACAAGTACGTGACACACAAACTGTTGGCGTAAATGCGAAATTCCGTTTCTAATTTCTGATTAGATTCTGAATCAAAAAAGGACGCATATTGCGTCCTTTTTTATTGTTTTATGACTCCGTTTACTCAGGTGTACGTACCAGACTTAAGAAGTGCAAATGACGTTCATATTGGTCAATGATGTCCTGTAATAGATCTTCTTGGGTCCATTCCATCACATCATAGCCCTGCCCGCCTTCTCTTAAAAAAACTTCTGCCTGATAAGAATCTACGCCCGCATTCTCCAGTTCAGACATAAAGCTTGGACTTAAAGTCTGGGTGGCATTGACCTGATAGATAAAATTAATTTCATCCTGATGATCAACACGGAGCTGTATACCGTCTTCTAGCGGGCTAATCGCCACGTGTAATCGGCGCCGTTTCAATTCACTTTGAAAGCTGAGAAATGCCTTATTCACTGTATTGTGAATATACTGCTGCACCTCTTCCTGAGTGTGCGGATAATGCATAATCAGGCCTAATCGCTGTTGCCAGCTGCGTGGATTCTGGATTGCACGCGGGGTGATCCGTGCAGCTTGCAGCGCATGCATTTTGGTGACATCCAGATGTAAGGCTTTGATTAATCCCCAGCACATCAGCAGCATAATGAATGTAAATGGCAAAGCACTCATGATCGTGGCCGATTGCAAAGCCTCTAAGCCTCCTGCCAGTAAAAGGATGATAGCCAGTAAAGCCATGAGTACGGTCCAGAACAGACGCTGCCAGGTCGGTGAATTTTCACTTTTTGCTGTCAGATAATCAGTCACCAATGCTCCTGAATCGGCAGAAGTCACAAAGAACAGCATCACCAGTAAAGTCGCAATGATACTGGTCACTGAGCTGAAAGGCAGATTAGCTAAAAATTCGAATAGAGCCACAGAGGAATCACGTTGAACTGCTTCTAGCAAGCTGGTATTGGCTTCATGCATAATGCTATACAGCGCAGCATTGCCCATAAAGCCCATCCAGATCAGGGTAAATCCAGTCGGGATCAGCAATACACCCACGATAAATTCACGAATACTGCGCCCTTCCGAGACCCGGGCAATAAACATCCCGACAAATGGCGACCAGGAAATCCACCAGGCCCAGTACATGATGGTCCAGCCCCCAATCCAGCCACTTGGCTGATAGGCATACAGATTAAAGGTCATACTGAACAGATTTGAAACATACTGGCCGGCATTCTGAATAGTCGTCTGTAACAGATAAATACTCGGACCTGCCACAAAAACAAAAATCAGCAACAGCAGTGCAAGTACCAAATTTAGTTCAGATAAACGTTTAATTCCTTTGTCTAATCCAAAAAATACGGAAGTCGCCGCCATGGCACTGACCACAATAATCAAAATGACCTGAGTACTGGGTGCCTGTTCAATGCCAAACAAATAGTTCAAACCTGAATTGATTTGGGTCACCCCGAAACCAAGCGTGGTGGCCACACCAAATACCGTACCAATGGTGGCAAAGGTATCGACGCCATCTCCAATCGGGCCATAGATTTTTTTGCCAATCAGCGGATACAAGGCTGAGCGAATTTTTAAGGGGAGTTGATGCCGATAAGCAAAATACGCCAGCGACAAACCGACGAGCGTATAAATGGCCCAGGCATGCAGCCCCCAGTGGAAAAAGGTGACCCGCATAGATTGTTGTGCAGCCAGTACAGTTTCCGGTTCACCGGCAGGTGGCGTGACATAATGCATCACCGGTTCGGCCACGCCAAAGAACATCAGTCCAATCCCCATTCCTGCGGTGAATAACATCGCAAACCAGGAGGCACTGCTATATTTCGGCTGGCTATGGTCGGGTCCCAGTTTGATTTTGCCCATATCCGATAGGGCAATATAAACTAGAAGGATGAGAAATATCGCCACCGACAATACATAGAACCAGCTAAAGGAGGTGGTAATCCACTGGTTCAGTTGCTGGGTGAAAACTGAAAAAGCATCGGGTGCAAATACGACCAACGCTAAAAATATCGCAATAATGGCGACAGTACTAATAAAAACATTTGGATTGATATTGGCAAACCAGGATGGTTTTGTGGAAGGCATACCTCCTCCATTTTTTAAAAATTGGATCGACAAACAGCGTCAAATAATTATTGGTAAGGTCAAAATGATCAGACAGATTCAGTCTATGGAAGCTAGATCTCCTGCTATTTTAGGATGTTACACAAAATAAAGCCGTTAAGTTACTGTAACCAATACAATAAAAGGATGAACTTCATTACTCAGGCGGGTTTTCTCTATTTTTCACGTTCTTTTTATGAGGTAGACGTGCGATATATTGCAAGGCAATTAAGCGAGAAACAATCAGGGCCAAATACATCACCCCGACAAACATCTGGATAATTGCCAGCATCCGTGCCAGCGGACTGACCGGCATCACATCCGACAAGCCCGTGGCGGACTGGACACTAAAGCTGAGAAAGATCAAATCTAGCCAAGGCTGATGGGCTTGCAAGTCAGGATCTGAAAAGCTGTAAGGCACCCATAACTGGCAGACACTATAAAGAAAAGCAAAGCCCCAGGCCAGTAAGGTAAATACCGCTCCAGCTGCAAAGAGTTCATCTTTGGTAAGATAGCGGTCATGAAACATATAACGCAACAGGCCATAAGCAGCACTAAAATATGCACTGGCTTCAAACAGATTCGCCGTCACATAGACCCAGGTATAGCGCAGGCCCAAAACAATCAGTGAAGAAAATAGAATTGCGCCGGCCACAAAGCTGAGTCCTAAAATGGTAAACATCGGCGTCTGGCGAATGACCTTGGCAATGACCAGTAACACCAGGACACCGAGCATCCAGGTGATTGCCCGATAGGGCAGGTTTTCATAACTCAACATGGACAAGATCAAAATCAGCAATTGTAAACAAAGCAGCCATGCTGAGGGCAGATGGGTAAAGCTGTGCCAGAACTGCTGCAAAGATTGCTTCATAATGCCCTTCTTGTTGCTATTCTTGTTACTATCTTCATGTAGGGAACACATTGTTATGGTTAGCCGCTTTTAACATAGCATGCTCAAAGTCGCTTGCAGATATGCGATTTGTATGAAAATTACTGAAATAACGCTGCACAAATCCAGCCAGCTCAATTCAATACGGCGTTTATACTAAAGAAAAAACTTGATGATATCTCCATAAAAAAAGCCCCTGACGGGGCTTTTTTTAGCGTAGCGGAGATCTTAGTGATCCGATGCGCCTGAGATACCAATACCAGTTTGTGAGCGTACAAACTGCGCATCAAAGGCTTTGCGTTCTGCCTGAGCCTGTGCCGAATTATCCGTCACAGAGAACAACCAGCAGCAGAAGAATGACAATGGCATCGCGAAGATTGCAGGACCATTGAACGGGTTCACTGGCGTATCAGAAATACCCAAAGTATCGACCCATACTGCTTTAGACAGCACAATCAAGGTTACTGCTGTTACCAGACCTGCAACACCACCAATCACTGCACCACGTGTCGTCAAGCCTTTCCAGAACATAGACAATACCAGTACCGGGAAGTTGGCACATGCTGCAACCGAGAATGCCAGACCGACCATGAAGGCTACGTTTTGTTTCTCGAATAGAATCCCGAGAATCATTGCAAAGATCGCAAGACCTAAAGTCGCAATCTTAGACATACGTAGTTCAGAGGCAGGCGTAGTTTGGCCTTTCTTCAACACGTTGGCATACAAGTCATGCGAAATAGCTGAGGCACCTGACAGAGTCAAACCAGCAACGACTGCAAGAATCGTGGCAAATGCAACTGCAGAAATGAAGCCCATGAACAGGTCGCCGCCCACTGCATCAGACAGGTGCACCGCCGCCATATTGTTACCACCAACAAGCTCCAGCTTGCCAGTCACCGCCATTTTTGCAACATCAAGGAATTGCGGGTTGTTCGATACATACAGAATCGCACCGAAACCAATGATGAAAGTGAGCAGGTAGAAATAACCAATAAAACCTGTAGCAACCACTACTGATTTACGCGCTTCTTTGGCATCTTTTACCGTGAAGAAACGCATCAGGATATGTGGAAGACCTGCTGTACCAAACATCAATGCCAGACCTAAAGAAATCGCATCAATCGGATTAGACGCCAGACTACCCGGACCCATGATCTTGGTCGCATCTGTCAGGCTCAAGTCATGTACTTTTGAATAAACACCAATCGCCTGTTCAAACATGTTGGTAAAGCTGAAGCCCACGCCTTTCATGACCATGAATGCCATAAAGGTCGCACCAGACAGCAACATTACCGCCTTGATGATCTGTACCCAGGTGGTTGCCAACATACCGCCGAAAATTACGTAGGCCATCATCAACAAGCCAACGATCACGACTGCAATGTTATAGTTCAGACCGAATAGAAGTTTGATCAGCTGACCTGCACCCACCATCTGTGCAATCAGGTAGAACGCCACCACAACCAGTGAACTTAAAGCAGCCAAGGTACGTACCGGTTTTTCCTGCAAGCGGAAAGATACTACGTCTGACAGGTTGTATTTACCCAGGTTACGCAGACGTTCTGCCACCAGGAACAATACGATCGGCCAACCGACCATAAAGCCCAGTGAATACAGCAAGCCATCAAAGCCTGACAGGAACACCATCGCGGAAATACCCAGGAATGATGCTGCTGACATATAGTCACCGGCAATGGCCAGGCCATTCTGGAAACCAGAAATACCGCCACCGGCCGTATAGAAATCTGTGGTGCTGGTGGTTTGTTTCGCTGCCCATTTGGTAATGAACAGTGTTGCACCTACGAAAATCACAAACATGATAATTGCAGGCCAGTTGGTTGGTTGCTGTTCTGCGGCACCCAGATCAGGACCAGCAAAAGCCATACCTGAAGCCATAAGGGTGGTCGCCAGGGCAATAAGAGAATTCCATTTCATCTTAACGTGGTCCTTTTTCATGAGCGATTGCTTCAACTTCACGGATTGCTTCTTCGGTCAATTGATCCAGTTTGTTATTGGCAATGTAGGAATACACACCACACAAGAGAAACGACAAAACAATGATGCCCAGACCGAGTGGAATACCCCACGTGGTCACACCACCTGAAAGTGAAGACAATAGAAACTCTTTGTTATAGCCGACCAAAAGCATGAAGCCGACATAAACGAATAACATGATTGCCGTAAGCGTCCAGCTAAGACGACTTTTCTTGGCAACCATTTCTTTGAATTTTGGATTTTGTAGAATGCGATCTACTTGTACCTCATCCATAATTACTCTCCTGAAGCCCAACCTTGGGCCGACTATTTTTTAATTCGAATTATCACTGTTGCAAATTAACAATAATCGTAGGTGCTTGTAATTTAGACTTTGGTCGTTAAAAAATGATCAATTTAAACTGTAGCGTTCACGATGCGTTATCATAGCGGCATGCTCAGTACACATCAGGCTATATGAACAGTTGGCTCATCATAGGGGTACTCGCCCTCTATATCGCATTACTCTTTATCTGCGCTTTCTACGGGGAAAAACATGCCAGCCGGCTGAGTACCCGTGGGCGCATGCTATTGTTTAGTTTAACTTTAGGAGTGTACTGTTCCTCCTGGACCTTTTATGGCGCCACAGGTGCTGCGGTACGTGAAGGGATTATTTTCCTGCCGATTTACTTAGGCCCACTGCTCTTCGTTGCTGTCGGCTATGACATCTGGCGCCGTCTGGGACGGGTGAGACAGCATCATGCGATTTCCTCAATCGCGGACTTTGTCGCGGCGCGCTATGGTAAAAGTGGCCCGCTGGCATCGCTGGTCACCATTCTGGCAGTGGTCGCGATTGTGCCTTATCTGGCTTTACAGCTACGCGCCATTGCCCTGAGTGCCGCAGTCATTCTGGAACCATCTGCCGGAATTGCCAACACCACCAATGGGGTGCTGTTTTTGACCGGTGTACTGGCCATTCTGGCGATGATCTTTGGCACCCGGCAGATTGCCAATACTGAACAGCATGGCGGTCTGATGCTGGCCGTGGCCTTTGAATCCTTTGTCAAGCTCTTTGCCCTGCTGGCAGTCGCCTGTTTCTTTATGTTTGAAGCACCAGGAAATATGGCACAGATCAGCACAGATATCAGTACCACCTTCCGTGATGTCCAGCTGTTTGGGGTTCCGCAAAGTTTCTGGGTTCAGACCTTGCTGGCAGCCCTGGCAGTTATCTGCCTGCCACGCCAGTTCCATGTGGCAGTGGTGGAGCTGCGTGATGAAAAACATATCCGCGGTGCACGGCGCTGGTTTGCGGTTTATCTGATTCTGACCACGCTGGCGATTATTCCGATTGCCAGCTGGGCATTGCATGCGGCGCCGCAATATCTGGCAATTCCAGATGTGGCGGTCCTGTCCTTACCCCTCAGCTATAATCAGGACTGGCTCACTTTATTGGCATTCTTGGGCGGCTTTTCCGCATCTACCGGGATGCTGCTGGTGTCTTCTGTGGCACTTTCCATCATGCTCAGTAATGATCTGATTATGCCAGCGCTATGGCGTTTGAAACTGATTTCCCGACATGATAAACGCTTGCCGCTGGTACTGAAATTTACCCGCCGGATCTGTATTCTGGGCGTGATGTTAATGGGCTTCCTGTTCTTCAACTTCTTTAATGATATTGATCAGCTTTCTGTTTTTGGCCTGTTGGCCTTTAGTGCGGTAGCACAATTCGCCCCTGCCCTGATCGGTGGCCTCTACTGGCGCGGTGGTAGTAAGCAGGGCGTATATGCGGGTCTGTTGACCGGTTTTGCCTTGTGGTCCTATACCCTGCTATTTCCCACCATTCTGCGCAGCCTGCCAGAAGCCTATCACCGCTTTAGCCAAAATCTGCTCACTAACGGCCCTTTTGGCTGGAACTGGTTACGTCCTGAAGCGCTGATCGGTTTCGAATCGTTTGATCCGCTGACGCATGGGGTGGTCTGGGCACTGGGCCTGAATACAATCCTATATATTTGGATCTCGCGGATTTTCCGTCCGAGTATTGCCGAACAGATTCAGGCTGAAAGTTTCTTCTATTATGAAACCAAGCCACTGCCATCGCAGAGTCCCTCAACTGAAGTCAGTTATTCGCATCAGGATGTGGCGCGTTTAAAAGTCGGCGATCTGATTACCCTGGCCAAGCGCATTACCGGTGAAGGGCCCACTACCCGCGCTTTTCAGCAATTTTGTACCCAAAACAGTGTCGAACTGAATGAAAATAGCAGCGCCAATGGCATGTGGTGGCGTTTTACCGAACAATATCTGGCCGGTACCATCGGGGCAGCTTCGGCACGTACCCTGCTGACCACGGCCATGGTCAATAATGGCCTGGCCTTGGGTCAGGTCGCCAACATTCTCGATCAGGCCTCGCAATGGCAACGTTTTAACCAGAATCTGATCATGACCATGATTGATCACATGACCCAAGGGGTCAGCGTAGTCGATGAAAACATGTGTCTGGTGGCCTGGAATAATCAGTATCTGAAACTGTTCGATTATCCGACCGATATTGTCTATGTCGGCTGTCCAATCGCAGATCTGATCCGTTATAACGCCGAACGTGGTGAATGTGGGCCGGGTTCGGTCGAAGAACATGTCCGCAAGCGTATTCACTGGATGCAGGTCGGCAGTGCCCATGAATTTGAACGGATTCGTAAAGATGGCCGGGTCATTCAGATGCGTGGTAATCCGATCGAAGGGGGTGGTTTCGTTACAACTTTCGCCGATATTACTGCCTTCCGTGAAAATGAAGCCGTCTTGGAAGCCCGGGTTCAGGATCGTACTCAACAGCTGGCCGATGCCCTGTCCGAGCAGCAACTGGCGCGTGAACAGGCCGACAAAGCCAATATGTCGAAAAGCCGCTTTATTGCCGCCGCCAGTCATGACCTGTTGCAGCCGATGCATGCGGCGCGTCTGTTCAGTACTGCCTTGGAACAAAGCGTCCAAAATGACGAAGACCGCAAGACCTTGCAGCAACTGGATCGTGCCCTGCATGGTGCAGAAAGCATGCTGTCTGCGCTACTGGATATTGCCCGACTGGAAGGCGGTACCATTCAGCCGAAACGTCAGGCCTATCCGCTACATGACCTGCTGAGTGATCTGGAACTGCAGTTTAAATCCATTGCGGCACAACGTGGCATTCAATTCAGTGTGCATGATGCGCAGTTCTGGATTGATACCGATCCACAGTGGATTCGCCGGATTATCCAGAACTTTGTCAGTAATGCGCTGCGTTATACCGCCAAAGGTAAAGTGATGGTCGGGGTCTTACGCTCCAGTACCAAACCGAATCATATCCGCATTGGCGTCTGGGATACCGGACCGGGGATTGCCGAAGAACAACGTATCAAGCTGTTTCAGGAGTTTGAACGTTGCGGCCATACCTCTCCATGGGGTGAACAGGGCCTTGGACTGGGTCTGGCCATCGTGCAACGCATGACCAGCATGCTGGACTATCCGGTGCATGTGTATTCGGCGCTGGGCAAAGGCTCCTGTTTTATGATTGAAGTGCCTGTCATTGCAGCACCCAAAGTCGTCGCTGCACCTGTTCAGGCCGTACCACTAAAAACCAAGGCGTTTAAAATCCTGTGTCTGGATAATGATGAAACCATTCTGGAAGGGATGGCGACCTTGTTGAGCAAATGGGGTTATCAAGTCTTTAAAGCCACCGAACCAGAGCAGGCATTGAGGCTGATTCAGCAGGAAAATATTCAGGTCTGGCTGGTCGATCAGCATCTCAATCAGAACAAGATCGGTTTAGACTTTATTCTGGAACAGCGCCGCAATGATGTTCCGGTGGCGCTGATTACTGCCGATTCCGATCCGGAATTGCCACAGCGCCTGAAAGAGCTGAATATTGTATTGCTGAAAAAACCACTGAAACCTGCATCCTTACGATCATGGTTATCCGGACTGAAAATTTCTGATTCCTAAGATTGTATTGCATTCATGAATGCCCATTTTAAAGCTTAAAATGGGCATTTTTTATACTCAACTGCCACAGAAAATCACCTAGCTTGCATAAAATTTATTCTAATGTGCTAAAAGCAGCAAATATGCCGAAAATACAGCCGAATAAATTGACCAAAATGTTCATTTTCTAATTCACCATGGCAAAAAATGACCAATCTGTACCTGTACAGCAGTACACTTATTTACAATTAATTATCTATTTGTTTTAACTCATAATTAAAGGGTAATTTTCCAGCACTATAACTTTAGTCGTATTTTTTATCAGCTATGCTTGGCTCTAAAAATAGAGGAATAAGAAACGATCAGTTTCCATCTCATACATGCCTTGATTGTTTGGGTAGCTGATCTTTCTGCATATCGGAGTTCTTCACATGAACATAGATCAAAACCATGGCCTGAATCAGGCCCAGCAGTTCCACCGTCAATATGGCGCCAATGCCTTATTGCCAAGCATTGACTGGGCACAGATCTTTAAATACAGCAAGCTGAATGATGCCCAGTATCAGGCGCTGGAAACGCTGTATCAGAGTGCAGTCCCGCTGGCACTGCAAGTTTTTGATGAATTACATTTTGATGTCTTTGAACCTTATGCTTACAAGCCGCAAGGACTGGGTCTGTTTGAACGGATTGCCGAGCAGGAAGACAAACTGCTTCAGTCTTTAGAAGCTGAAACGGCGGATCTTCCGGTGCAAACTCGTCATCAGATCTGGAGCATGTTGCTGCGTGGTGGTGCCGTCCTGGTGTTTAAGGCCTGGCTGGGTAAAGTCAAAAACGAAGATAACTGTCTGGATACTAGCCAGTTTGACGAGCTGTCTGATTTACTATTTATCAAAACCTGCCCGCATGAGCTGGCGCAGCGTTTACATGTCGATCCGAACACGCGCGATGATCATATCTTCCTGATGTATGACAATGAAGTCTATCTAGACCGTTTTAACAGTCTGGAAACGGCTGCACTCTTTGTCGATCTGGGTGTTTATGATGCGACTTTCCTGAGCCTGCGAGATGATCGCGTGGCCGAATATCTGAAATCCAAGGGTTATGTCACCGAAGATCAGATCGATGAATTGCAATGTGCTTTAAATCCGTTATTCTGCGATGATTTCACCCGCAAGCAGGATTATATTGCTTAATATATGCATGCTTTTTCACTGAATTATTCAGATAAAAAAAGACCTCCAAGGAGGCCTTTTTCCATGCGGATATACAGAACTTACATTTTCCGGTCTTCAATATTCAGTGCATTAATGGCCAATACCGCTTGTGTCCGGTTTTGTACGCCAAGCTTACGGAAAATTGCAGTCACATGCGCTTTAATGGTCGCTTCTGACACGTCCAGTTCATAAGCAATCTGCTTATTCAGCAAGCCTTCGGCCACCATCATCAATACTCGGAACTGTTGTGGGGTCAAAGACTGGATCCGTTCCGCCAAAGCCGTTTCATCGGCAGCACGCGGGTCAAAGTTCATGTTGGCTGGCAGATTTGGCGGTAACCAGATCTCACCTTCCAGCACTTCGCGAATCGCTTCACCAATATGGCTTGGATGGGCAGATTTTGGAATATAGCCCATGGCACCATGCGCAATGGCACGCTGGATAATACTGACTTCTTCATGCGCAGACACGACAATGATCGGCAGCGACGGATATTGCGCGCGGACGTGTACCAAGGCAGAAAAACCTGATGCGCCTGGCAAATTTAAATCCAGCAGCACAAGATCAGGCTCGGGGCCATTTTCTAGACGTTCATAAAATTCATTGACTGCCGCAGTTTCATGAATCTGGGCTTGTGGCAGGCTATAACGTACAGCCTGAATCAAGGCATGACGAAATAGTGGATGATCATCAACGATTAAAATATTCATAGGCAACGTGAGAGAGATCTTGGCACGGTAGCCCCTATTCTAACCACACAACCCGGTTAAGGATATGCAAGACTCTACAATTTTTAAAATAATATGCAGTTTTTCTTCAAAATCACCATTTTTCGCGGTATTTCAATAATTATTTAATTCTCATCACTTTTTTATATATAACGTATTCCTAAATTAAAAAGCTTAGCTATATTCAATATAAATATAAATATCATTCACTTATATACAAAACCCTCCTTAAGAATCAGGCCTTTGTCGTATATCGCAAAATCAGATAACTTTTCAGCTTTTCGTTATTTTACAGCCCTTCGCTGAATCGGGATTAATAGGGTCATTCCGAGATTAACCCTATTTTCAGGTTCTAAATATGTCTAATTTTAATGCGCAAAAACCCTTAAATATTGTTGCCGTATCTGGCGGTTTAAATCACCCCTCAAAAACCGAAGCCTTGGTTCAGGCCATTCTGGATGAGCTGGGTGAAGCAACACCAATCAATGTGCATTTCATTAAATTTAGCGAAATTGGTTCGCTCTTGGGCGGTGCAATTTACCGCAATCAATTGCCGCAACGCGTTCAGGATGATCTGGCAGCAGTAGAAGCCGCAGATGCGCTGATTGTCGGCACCCCAGTTTACCGCGCTTCATTTACCGGCCTGTTCAAGCATTTCTTTGACTTTGTTGAGCAAACGGCGCTGGTCGATGTTCCTGTCTTATTGGCGGCTTCTGGTGGCAGTGACCGTCATGCGCTGGTGCTTGAACATCAACTGCGTCCCTTATTCAGCTTCTTTCAGGCACAGACTTTACCGATTGGCGTCTATGCCACCGACCGCGATTTCACCCCTGCATATACCATTCATAGCGAATTGCTACGCGACAGGATTACCCTGGCTGTGGCGCGTGCATTGCCTATTCTGGAATGGGCACCGGCCAAAGGACAACGTGCCGAAGTCGTTAAAGCAAAAACCCAACAGGCCAACCAGAACTTGAGCATCAATAAACAAATCGAACAAGAAGAAGTCTTGCCCTCTGCGGCTGTACCAAGTCTGGATGCAGCAGAATCCCGCTTGCACAGTAAAAAATCAGCGCAAACGCAAGTTGCTTGATCAGCGATTTTCACTTCGAGGGTTGAAATATGTCACAACAGCAAATACAGCAAGACATCAAATTTGCGTATTGGGTTCCGAATGTCAGTGGCGGTTTTGTCGTCAGTACCATCGAACAGCGTACCGACTGGAGCTATGAATATAACGTGCGTCTGGCACAAGCAGCAGAAAAAAGCGGTTTTGAATATGGCCTGACCCAGATTCGTTTTGCGTCAAGCTATGGTGCAGAAAACCAGCATGAATCTGTCAGCTTCAGTCATGCCTTGCTCGCACAAACCAGCAAGATCAAGTTAATTGCAGCAATTTTACCCGGGCCGTGGAAACCTGCGCTTGCGGCAAAACAATTGGCCAGCATTAACCAGCTCAGCAATGGCCGGATTGCGATTAACGTGGTCAGTGGCTGGTTCCGGGGCGAGTTTGATGCGATTGGTGAAGAATGGCCAGAGCATGACCAGCGTTATGCCCGTTCAGAAGAGTTTATTCGCAGTTTGCGCGGAATCTGGAATACGGATCACTTTAATTTTGATGGCAAGTTCTATCAATTTAAAGACTATACCTTACGCCCACAACCGCTCCCGGATAAACCGGTCGAGATTTTTCAGGGTGGCAGTTCACGTGCGGCGCGCGATATGGCTTCACGTGTTTCAGACTGGTATTTCACCAATGGCAACACGCCTGAAGAGCTGAAAAAACAGATTGATGATATTCGCGAAAAAGCCCAGGCCAATAATCATACTGTGAAAATTGGGGTCAATGCCTTTATCATCGCACGTGATACTGAAGAACAAGCCAAAGCGGTGTTACAGGAAATTATTGATAAGGCCAATATCAAAGCAGTGAAAAATTTTGCTGAAGCGACACGTGAAGCCGGTGCCTCGACAACTGAAGGCGAAGGCAACTGGGCAAAATCAAGTTTTGAAGATTTAGTCCAGTATAACGACGGTTTCAAGACCAATTTAATTGGCACACCGCAGCAAATTGCTGAACGTATTGTAGTTTTAAAAAATATTGGAGTCGATCTGGTGCTTTCCGGTTTCTTGCACTGTGTTGAAGAAGTCGAATATTTTGGAGAAAAGGTGTTGCCATTGGTGCGTGAGCTAGAAGTACAACAACAGCAGGTTGTGCAGGCTAAATCCGCTTAAATCTAAGTGGTGCTTATGCCCAAATATTATAATAATGACGGCACATTGCAAATTTTCCCCTCAAGGCTCGGCTTGAGGGGTTTTTTATCCGGACAGAAACCAAGCAGTCCAGTAAAGCGCTAGCCGGATTTAGCTTTCCTGCCTACAATGGGATGCAATTGCAAGAATAGACGTTTTAACTATGTATACCGGTATTGTCCAAGGCCTGGAACAGGTCATCGAGATTCGCAAAGGCGATGGTTTTATTACCCTGTTGGTCAGTGATCAGCACGGCTTTTTTGCAGATGTGTTTATTGGCGCCAGTGTGGCAGTAAATGGTGTCTGTCTCACGGTGACCACGATTGACCGGGCGCAGAAACAGATTCATTTTGATATTTCCAATGTCACCTTGGCGCTTACCACCTTGAAAGCCTTAAAAATTGGTGATGAAGTGAATATTGAACGCTCTGCCAAAGTCGGTGCAGAAAACGGTGGACATAATCTGTATGGCCATATTGAAGGCAGGGCTAAGGTCATCCAGATTGAAGCTCGCGGTGAAACCCTGCATATCGATTTACAGATTCCAGAGGGCAATATCAAGTACTTCTTCCTAAAAGGCTTTATTGGGCTAAATGGCTGCAGCCTGACCGTGAACCGTGTCGATCGTGCCCACAGTGAAATTTCGATTGACCTGATTCCAGAGACCTTGCGCCTGACCACCTGGAAGCACATTCAGGTGGGCGATACAGTGAATTATGAAATTGACCAGATGACCCGTACTTTGGTGGATACTTTGGAAAATATTTATCAAGCCAAAGCTTAATGGTACAAAGAGACTGGTACGTGCAAAAATCAGTCTCCTATCATATTAATATTTTAATACTATTCCATCGGTAGCAGATTGCCTAAAATGCAGGCTAACCCCCTGATTTAAGAAAGTACCATGCATCTGATCTGGTTTCGCCAAGACCTTCGAATTCAAGACCATGCCGCTTTGTGGCATGCCACTCAACAAGGCCCCTGTGTGGCTTTGGTGGTGCTTTCTCCTGAGCAATGGCAGTTACATCAAGATGCGCCGATTAAAATCAATTTTTATCTGCGACGACTACAGGTTCTCAAACAGCAACTAGAACAACTGAATATTCCTTTAATTGTGCGAGAAGTCGGCTTGTGGCGTAATCTTGCTGATGAGATGTTAGCACTCTGCCAAAACTTGCAGATTGATAGCGTGCATGCGCATATTGAAGTTGGGGTCAATGAACTACAGCGTGATTTCAAGGTTCAGCAACGACTGGAACAGCAGCAGATTCGGGTCGAGCTGTATCATGATCGTACCCTCTTTCCATTGGCGAGTATCCGCAATCAGTCCAATCAACCCTATCAAGTCTATAGTGCCTTTAAGAAAAAATGCTATGAGCGGCTGATTCTCGATGTGCCTTCTGCTTATCCTGTGATTGCGTCTCAGGACTTGCTCGAATTGCCTGTAGAGCTGACACATTTTGATCTGGAAAAGTTTGCGGGTCGCTATTCAATAGAAAATTCTGAAAAACTTTGGCCCGTAGATGAAACTCATGCCCTACAGATGCTGGATGATTTTATCGAAGACCGCTTAAGCAGCTATCAAACAGATCGTGATATTCCAGCGCTTAATGGCACCAGTCAACTCTCGCCTTATTTAAATATCGGCATTCTCTCGATCCGCCAGTGCATTCAGGCGCTGTTTAAACAACATCATGGCTATTTCCAGATCGATGATCTCGGTCAACAAACCTGGCTGGATGAACTGCTGTGGCGTGAGTTTTATCAGCATACCCTGTTCGATTTTCCCCGCGTTTCCAGACATCGCCCGTTTAAAGAAAATACCGATAAACTCCAGTGGCGGCATGCACCTGAAGATTTGGCAGCCTGGCAACAGGGCCAAACCGGGATCCCGATTGTAGATGCCGGAATGCGCCAGCTACTGGCCACCGGCTGGATGCATAATCGGGTGCGCATGATTACCGCAATGTTCCTGTGCAAAAACCTGCTGATCGATTGGCGTTTGGGAGAAAGCTGGTTCATGCAGCAGCTGATTGATGGTGATCTGGCAGCCAATAATGGCGGCTGGCAATGGTGTGCTTCGACGGGTATGGATGCGGTGCCTTATTTCCGGATTTTCAATCCGGTCAGCCAGTCACAGAAGTTCAACCCGAATGGGGATTATATCCGTCAGTGGGTGCCTGAACTGGCGCATCTGGATGCCAAAAGCATTCATGAGCCCTATGCCAAAAACCCTGACCGTGAACTGGATTATCCAAAACCGCTTGTGGATTTAAAATCTTCCCGTGTCCGGGCAATCGAGGCTTTTAAGCAGCTTTAAAAAAGACCCGTCATCTTAAAAATATTAAAACAGCTTCTCATATAGAGGCTGTTTTAATATTCAAATCAGGAATAAAAACTTGGATCAGGCACTTTTCCGGTCAGCACCCATTCCCCCACTTCCTGATATTTATAATCCACCGGATCATGCAAGGTTTGAGTCCGAACATTACGCCAGAACCGGTCCAGATTCAGTTGCACAGTCGTTGCCCGTGCGCCCATGACCTGAAAAATATTCTGGGTAATATATAAAGAGCTATTGGTCGCGGCAATTTTGGCGGTGGCAATCGCAATCGAGACGTCACCACGCTGCTCGGCAGTCAGATCAGGGCCGATATTCCAAGCTTTCTGCAAGGTCTGAATGGCTTGATCTGCCAATAAACGCACGCTTTCCAGCTGCACATAAAACTCGGCAAAATGCTTTTGGGTAAAAGGATCATTCACTGCATGTTCAGCCAAGGATTTTGACCAGGCTTTTTGGGTTTGTACGGTCTGTTTGGCAACTTCAAAAGCCCCTTCGGCGACACCGAGAAACATATGCACAAATATCAGCTGCGCAATCAATGGACGTAAACTGGAATACGGCGTACTCAGTGGCCCCGGATTGAGCAGCAATTCATCCTGGTGAATGTTGACCTGTTCAAAATGACTGGTGCCGCTGTCAGTCTGGCGCTGGCCCATATTGTTCCAGTCGCCTAGAAAGCTCACACCCTGTCGCTGGGTAGGAATCACGCCAATCAGCAATTTTCCTGCTTCGTTATAACCTGAACACAGCAACATATCCGAATCGATCGAACCAGAACAAAAGCTTTTATCACCATGGAAAATATATTCATGTTCTGAGACTTGAGTTGCCGTGGTACGACGATCCAGCGGATTGAGAGTATTGCCCCAGAACAAATTATTTTGCGCAGTCTGTGCAAACCATTTGCCATATTGCTCGGGTTGGGAAAATAGCTGTACGGTGGCAATCAATAAATGATGAAATCCATAAACATGCGCCAGAGAGCTATCGACCTGCGCCAGGGTCTGAATGGTTTTAAAAATTGTCCGCCAGTCTGCACCCTGTCCACCATAGGCAACAGGAATAGACAAGCCGAGCAGACCACTGTTACGGATCAGGTCTCGTTCATGCTTGGGATTACCGCCCTGCTTGTCTCGCACTGCGGCAGTTTGGGCAAATTGTTCTGCCAGTTTCTGGGCAATATCGACAGGAGATTGATCTAAATATGGTGATCGTACATTCATTATTTTAACTCATGTTCAGCATGTGGGCAGCTTAGCAGATCAAGACGTTGCGCTATATTCGAAAGCATGCAGAGCTTATTCCTGATCTAAAAATACCGGCTGCGTGCAGCCGGTATTTTGCTTGTGGACTTTAGCTATTTAACGAGGATTGGCTTGTACTTCTGCAATCAGATGATCCACCACTTGCGGTTCAGCCAATGTCGAGGTATCGCCCAGGCTATCCAGCTCATTGGCTGCAATCTTTCTCAAGATCCGGCGCATGATTTTCCCTGAACGGGTTTTGGGCAAAGCGGGTGCCCAGTACAGTGCATCGGGTGTCGCCACTGGCCCCAAAATCTTGCGCACCCAGCTCACCAGTTCAGCACGCAATTCATCTGAACTGGTCACGTCGGCCTGTAAGGTGACAAAGGCACAAATTCCCTGCCCTTTAATGTCATGCGGCATACCCACCACAGCAGCCTCAGCCACTGCTTCATGCGCCACCAGCGCACTTTCAACTTCAGCTGTGCCTAAACGGTGTCCGGACACATTCAGCACATCATCGACCCGGCCAGTAATCCAGTAATAACCGTCTTTATCGCGACGCGCGCCATCTCCGGTAAAATAAGTACCCGGATAAGTCGAGAAATAGGCTTCGATAAAACGTTCCGGATCACCCCAGATGGTTCGCATCTGGCCCGGCCAGGAATCTTTAATCACCAGATTGCCTTCAGCTTCGCCTTCCAGCTCCTTACCATCCGCATCGACAATCGCAGGTTGTACCCCAAAGAAAGGCCGTGTTGCAGAACCCGGTTTCAAATCAGTCGCGCCTGGCAATGGCGTAATCATAAAACCGCCGGTTTCCGTCTGCCACCAGGTATCAATGACGGGACAGCGACTTTCACCGACCACGGTGTAATACCAGTTCCAGGCTTCAGGATTAATCGGCTCACCCACCGAACCTAGAATTCTCAGGCTGCTGCGGTCACTTTCCCGCACAAAGGCATCACCTTCACGCATCATGGCGCGGATGGCTGTCGGTGCAGTATAGAGAATGGTGACGTTATGCTTATCGACAATGTGTCCGGTACGCGCCCAGCTCGGATACTGCGGAACACCCTCGAACATAAGAGTCGTGGTGCCATTCGACAGGGGGCCATACAGCACATAGGAATGTCCGGTAATCCAACCGACATCTGCGGTACACCAAAAGATATCATCCTGTTTGATGTCAAACACTTCGCGGAAACTGCAATTTACATAGGTCAGATAGCCGCCCGTGGTATGCATCACGCCCTTGGGCTTGCCGGTCGAACCTGAGGTATACAGGATAAATAGCGGATCTTCGGCATTCATCGGTTCCGGTGGGCAGATGTCATTCACCGACATGATTTCCATGTGATACCACAGGTCGCGACCTTCCTGCATTTCAATCGGATTGCCGGTGCGATGCACCACTATTACATTTTGAATGGAGTCTGTACCAGCCAGTTTCAGGGCTTCATCAACATTGGCTTTCAGCGGAATCGGTTTCCCGCCGCGCATACCGGAATCGGCCGTAATCACCATTTTGGCCTGACAGTCTTCAATCCGGCTGGCTAGAGAATCCGGTGAAAATCCACCAAATACCACGCAATGCACCGCCCCGATACGCGCGCAGGCCAGCATGGCAATCGCGGCTTCAGAGACCATGGGCATGTACAGCATTACCCGGTCGCCTTTAGCAATGCCATTTTTTTTCAGCACATTGGCGAAACGGCAGGTTTCGTCATGCAACTCGGCAAAAGAAATAATCTTGTGCCGTGAAGGATGATCCCCTTCCCAGATAATGGCCGGCTTATAGGGATGTTCTTTCAGATGACGGTCCAGACAGTTGGCGCTGACATTGAGCTGACCATCAGCAAACCATTCAATTTTAAAATTGTCGGGATCGAAACTGGTATTTTTGACTTGGGTAAAAGGCTTGATCCAGTCCAGACGTTGTGCCTGTTCTGTCCAGAATGCTTCTGGCTGCTCGATGGAATGTTGATAACGTTCGAAATACTGGTCTTCAAGCGTGCGTGCTGTTTTTTTAAAATCTTCGGGTACTGGATAGATCTCTTGCATATGTCACTTCCTTGATTTTGTTCTATCTCATCACGAGAGGTTAATGCTGTGTTGTTGATTGTTTTTTATGCATAATGGCAGTATGGCCTGCTTATTTCGAATCCGGCAATCATGCTTTCGTCGTAGATTATTTATTCAAATTCAAACAAAATAAAGCATAACTTACAGTACAGAATATTCTGCATAACTGTGTATGATCTGTAGCAATGCCCTTTAAAAAATAGAATTTAGCTCTCGCTCTTATTTCATTTTGTTCAGTTCAGGATCATATTTATGAAATCGCCAGAATCTCCCTATTTCACCCCTCCCGCTTTGGCGGCAACGGATCATCCCTTGTCGATAAAAGGCCGTTTCGGGCGTTTGAGTTTTATTGCGTGGTCAGCATTTCTACATTTCATCTTCCTGTTTAGCAGTATTGCACTGGGCTTAAGTATTGATATTGTGAATATTGCAGTTCATTCAATGGATTCTAACTGGCTACTTTCACTACAAGGTTTGGCCGGTATCGGCGTGCTGATCATGATTCTGGTCTATGCCTATTTCGCTTTAGTGGTGACCGTTCGCCGTTTGCATGACATGAACCGCAGTGGCTGGTGGGCGCTGCTGCTGTTGCTGCCCTTGGTAAACATTTTTGTATGGCTTTATATCGTTTTTGGTTCGGGAGATCGCGGCATAAATGACTACGGCCCTGCGCGGATGACCCTGCTCTGGGAAAAGATGCTGGCCTGGCTGATGATTGTCCTGATACTACTGAGCCTATTTGGGTCGCTGGCTTTATTGGGTTATATGAGCGGTGGAGAACATCCACATATCCCGCCTGAGATCATGCAAAAAACCACACAATATTTTTAACAGCCGTCTGCTTATTTTTAGGAAATATCCATTCCTGGCGGATAGCGCTTCTTAATTTTTTGCTCAACATCAGGCAAAATAGGCAAAATTTAAATGATGGAATTTTTGTGGCAGAGCAAAATAATACCTTAAGCCAGGTCACTGAGGGCACCACGGAGTTGTTGCATCAGGCAACTGAAAAAACCACCCAGACCGTGATTGAACATACTGCCAAGTACAACGATGCCTATAGCACCATTGACAAGATCATGGAAGGTTTCTGGGAGCGTGTGCCTTATTTCTGTATTGCGCTGTTGGTCATTGTCATCTTCTGGCTATTGTCAAAACTGTTTAAGTTTTTTGTGCGCAAAACTTTAGAGAACCGCTCTTATACCCGCCAGAATCTGGTATTGGTCCTGAACCGTGTCGGCAGTACCTTTATTATTTTCTTTGGTGTTTTGATTGGACTGGTCATTGCCGTGCCTGGCTTTACCCCGGGTCAGCTCATGAGTGCCCTCGGGATTGGTTCAGTCGCCATTGGTTTTGCCTTCAAGGATATTTTCCAGAACCTGCTTTCTGGTGTGCTGATTTTACTCGGTGAACCATTCAAGATTGGCGATGATATTATCGTCAATGGCATGGAAGGCACAGTCGAAGATATCCAGATTCGTGCGACTTTTTTGCGTTCACCGGATGGCCGCCGTATCGTGATTCCCAATGCCACGGTCTATACCAGTGCCGTGACGGTAAACACGGCCTATACCCGCCGTCGCTGTGAGTTTGTAGTGGGTATTGGCTATGAAGATGATATCCAGAAAGCCAAAGACCTGATTACCGCCATTTTAGATAAAGACCCGACCATCCTCAGTCAGCCGGGCTTTAGTGTCAATGTCACGGCGCTGGCTGATTTTTCCATTACCTTAAAAGCGCTCTGGTGGGTCGATACCACTGAGACAGGCACAGGAACCTCAATCAGTGCGGTGCAGGAACGCGTGATTCAGGCGTTTGCCGAACATCATATTTCAATTCCTTATCCGGTACAGGAAGTCAAAGTCTATCGCGGCGAAGGCAATGAAGATGCCTCAGCTCGTGCTAAACAGACGACCTAGGACATAGGGAATCACGGTTTCAGTGCGGAGAATACGGTTGCCCAGACTCACAGCCTGACAGCCGTTTTTAACCAGTAAATCTACTTCATACGGAATGAATCCGCCTTCCGGGCCGATGATCATCGTACAAGGATGCGGAATCGCAAAAGGCATGGATTGTTCGGCATAAGGATGTGCCACATAAGCGGGTCGGTCAGCCGTAATCAAGCCTGGCAAAATATCTTCAACAAAAGGTTTAAAACGTTTATACAGCTCGATTTTCGGAGCTATTGTATCCCCGGCCTGTTCCAGTCCCAGCTCGATATAATGATTTAACTGCTGTAAAAATGGGGTTTGCCAGTAGCTTTTATCGACGCGATAACTATGCAGTAAAATGATTTTTTCCACGCCCAAAGTGACACTGTCCATGATCAGACGACGCAGCACTTTCGGCCGTGGCAAGGCCACAATTAAAGTTACGGGTAATTTTTTTGGAATAGCATCTTCTTGAAGCGGTTTTAGTCGCACTGCTTTTTCAGAAATCTCGACAATCTCGGTGAGATAGCGCTGACCTTCCAGCACTCCCACTTTTAAGGTATCTCCAACTTGAATCTGCACATGCTGCTGTAAATGTTCCAGTTGACGTTTCGATGAAATCGTCCAGAGATCCGATTGTGTTTGTCGATAGTCAAGAAGGACAATATTCATAGAAGATTTTATACCGAAGAACTGTTGAATGACCTCTATCCGCTAGAGGGTGGCGACATGGATGTCGCGCGTATCCCTGAGGGATAAGGACATCCCTTCAGTGATACAAAAGATTTTTGCTACTTTTCATCTTTGAAAAGTAGGCTAGATAAGCCAGCTTAGAAATATTGAAAAAACTTCAATCCACACAGCCTAACGACGGCATCCTTGCCGTCTTGGTAAATCCAATATCTGTTACTTATCAATATCAATTAAAGATACTGATCAATCACCTGAATATGCTTGGCAAGCGATCCCGTATTTAACTGCATAATTCTCTGCGCTGCTGTATTTAAACGTTGTGCCTTGATTTGATCTTGCAAAAGTTCCAGCAATACCTCTGCCGCCTGCTGCGCATCCTGCACAACTTCTACTGCATCTGCTTGAACGAATTCATCGACAATGGTCTGAAAATTAAAATAGTTTTTGCCTAAAACAGTCGATACATTCAAAGCAATCGGCTCCAGAATATTATGCCCGCCACCCGGCTCATTCAGCGAGCCACCGACATAACAGGCCTGACTCAAAGCATACCAGAGCCACATTTCCCCCATCGAGTCCGCCAGATAAACCTGGGTATCTGCTTCAATGTTCTGGGCCAAACTACGGCGCTGAGTTATTAAATTTAAACTCTGTGCAGCCTGAAACACCTCATCAAAACGTTCCGGATGACGGGGTACGACGATACATAAAAGTTTTGGGTTGCTATCTAAAGCCGATTTTAAAGCGCTTAGAATGTCTTTTTCTTCAGGCGCATGGGTACTGGCCAGTATCATAATTTTGCGACCTGCCAGTTGCCATGCTTGCTTCAAGTTTGCAGCATGTTCTACAAAACTTTGTGGTGCAGTAATATCAAATTTGATATTGCCCAAAACCTGGGTTTTTTCGGCGGTGATTCCCAACTCGATATAACGCTGCTGGGTGGCAGTATCCTGTGCCAAAAGCTGACTTAACTGCTGTAGCATGCTCCGGGTCAGACCTTTAACCCTGGCATAGCCCTTGGCCGACTTTTCCGAAAGACGCGCATTTAACAAAATCGTGGCTACATCAAATTCTGGTGCCTGATCCAGCAGATTCGGCCAAAGCTCGGTTTCCATCAGCAATAACAGTTTTGGCTGATACTGCTGATAAAAATCACGGATCAGTACTTTCTGATCAGCGGGTAAATAGACGGCTTGAAATAAATCCAGATAAGGTGTTTTTAAAAAAAGTGATTTGGCCCGTGCCTGACCGGTTTTGGTGGTATTGGTGACCAGTACCGGATGACCCGATTTTAAATAATGTTCGATGAGAGGCTGGGCAGCATTGGTCTCACCGACCGAGACCACATGAAACCAGATGGCATGCAGATTTTTGGGCGGCTGAAATGGGCCGAAACGTTCTGTCAGTTCTTGTTGTAATTGTTCAGGATCGGTCGCACGTTTACGAATACGCGATTGATATAAGGGTTTAATCAGAGCTAACGCTGCGTTATACCAAAATGGAGTAGCCAAATGCGCCTCGAAACAGATTCAATCGACAAAATATAACAGAGCCACATCGACATGTTAATCGATGTGGCTCATTTTTAGATTATTCTACAGTAGTTAAAGCGTCTGCTTCAGCCAATGTCGGATAATCAATATAGCCTTCTGCGACATTGGTTCCGATCATATTTTCCAGCTTCAGTTCATTCAGCGGTGCATCTTCGAGCAGACGCTCGTATAAATCCGGATTGGCAATATAAGCCTTACCAAAAGCTACCGCATCTGCTTTGCCTGAAGCCAGCAATTCAATCGCATCGTCACGACTTAAACGCATATTGGCCATATACGGCACGCCATTTGAGCGCTGTTTCATATACTCCGAGATACTGTCTTCCGCCAGATATTCACGGGTAAAGAAGAACGCGATCTGGCGCTTGCCCAACTGTTCCATGACATAACCGAAGGTTTCACGTGGATCATTGTCGCCCATATCGTGTTCATCGCCACGCGGTGCCAAATGAATTCCGACACGGTCTGCACCCCAGACATCAATCAGTGCATCCATGACTTCCAGCAGGAAACGGGCACGGTTTTCGACTGACCCCCCGTATTCATCTTCACGCTGGTTGGTCTTGGTTTGCAGGAACTGGTCAATCAGATAACCATTGGCTGCATGTAATTCAACCCCATCAAAACCGGCAGCTTTGGCGCGAATTGCCGCCTGTTTATATTGTTCGGTAATGGTATGAATTTCTGAAATTTCCAGCGCACGCGGCAACACATAAGGACGTTTTGGACGCAATAAACTGACATGACCGGCCTGTTGTACACTGCTCGCCGATACTGGCGTTTCACCATTTAACAGTTCTGGATCAGACACACGGCCCACATGCCACAGCTGCGCCACAATCAGGCCACCTTGGTCATGTACCGCTTGAGTCACCTGCTGCCAGCCTGCTACCTGCGCATCAGTAAACAGCCCCGGAGTATTGCGGTAACCATTGGCTTCTTCAGAAATCACCGTGGCTTCAGAAATGATTAAACCGGCACTTGCACGTTGTGCATAATATTCGGCCATCATTGGCGTTGGTACGCGGTCGTCAGTTGCACGACTACGCGTAAGCGGCGCCATGATGACACGGTTTTTAAGTTCTAACGCGCCAAGCGTTAAAGGAGAATTTAATTCAGCCATCGGTACTCCCACCTGTTGGATTAAAGGTGTTGTTGCATATAGTCGATATATTGCTGAATCAAAGCTTCATTACGCGAGAAATAAGACCATTGTCCGTGCTTGGTCGCGGTGATTAAACCGGCCTGCTGCAAGACAGACAAATGATTGGACATGGTGGACTGAGAGACTTGTCCTAACTTTTCAATCTGCCCTGCACAGACCCCGCGTTGAAAGCCGCCACACTCTTCCACAGACAGATATTGTTCTGGCGATTTCAACCATTCCAGAATCTGCCGGCGTATCGGATTGGCTAAGGCTTTAAAAATTAGATCAAGATCCATAGGTACATCACAATCTGTAGCGTAACAAAATTTGTTTCAGCATCTAAACCGATTATATCGCATTTTATCGATTTATATATCGATAAATTTAGATATAAGAGTCACAGTCTGTACTAACTTGGTTACGCCAGCTATTTAAACAATTTCTTACAAGCCCTGTTTCAAGCTTGCTTCGATAAATTTATCCAGATCGCCATCCAGAACCGCGCCGGTATTGGAACTTTCGACACTGGTACGTAAGTCTTTAATACGTGAATCATCCAGAACGTATGAACGAATCTGGCTTCCCCAGCCGATATCAGACTTAGTATCTTCCAGCGCTTTTGCAGCATCATTACGAATTTGCATTTCACGTTCATAAAGTTTGGCGCGTAACTGCTTCCAGGCATGGTCGCGGTTGGCATGCTGTGAACGCTGGTTCTGACAGGCCACTACAATCCCGGTCGGTGCATGCGTTAAACGAACCGCAGAATCCGTTTTGTTAATATGCTGACCACCGGCACCCGATGCACGATAGGTATCGGTACGCACATCTGCCGGATTAATTTCGATCTCAATATTGTCATCGACTTCAGGCGAAACAAACACAGCCGAGAATGAGGTATGACGACGGTTGCCCGAGTCAAATGGCGATTTACGCACTAAACGATGTACGCCTGACTCGGTACGTAACCAGCCATAGGCATATTCACCGTCTACACGAATCGTCGCTGATTTAAGCCCTGCGACATCGCCGTCCGATTCTTCCATGATTTCTGCTTTAAAGCCATGGCGTTCAATCCAGCGCAGGTACATCCGCATGAGCATGGATGCCCAGTCCTGCGCTTCAGTACCACCCGAACCGGCCTGAATTTCTAAATAACAAGGATTAGGATCCATCGGATTGTTGAACATACGACGGAATTCAAGTTTAGCCAGTTCTTCTTCAGCTGTAGTCAGTTCAGCCTGTACATCTTCCAGTAAGCCTTCATCATCCGCTTCCACTGCCAGATCAAGCAAGGCCTGCGCATCTTCAAGCTGTGTGGTCAAACCATCCAGCACATTTAATACGTTCTCAAGTTCGCCTTTTTCTTTGGCCATGGCCTGGGCACGACTCTGGTCATTCCAGATGGTGGGATCTTCTAATTCACGCAGGACTTCTTCTAAACGCTCTTTTTTCAGATCGTAGTCAAAGATACCCCCGTAGTGTTTGACCACGTTCGTTTAAGTCTTTTAATTGGTTTAGATACGGATTAATTTCCACGTGAATTACTCTCAATCAAAATTAGGCACAAATTATTTAGCCCCATATTATAGCACAGTCTATTTCTGCTATTTCAGTGTGATGGATCCAGTCCAAAGCTCGAATGTCATCCCAATTTAGAGTTATGTTTTCGTCAGAAAATTTTTGACAATTGAATCGGTTATTAAATGTCGTTTTGATCTGAAGCTTGATCGGATTTCACGTCTCGCATTCATTATCAAAATATACTTTTTCACTT
Organism: Acinetobacter sp. YH01008; assembly: GCF_013420435.1. Classification (NCBI taxonomy): domain Bacteria; kingdom Pseudomonadati; phylum Pseudomonadota; class Gammaproteobacteria; order Moraxellales; family Moraxellaceae; genus Acinetobacter; species Acinetobacter sp. YH01008. The sequence continues at coordinate 32,441 of NZ_VOYD01000012.1, read as the reverse complement.
AATTTTATCGTCTAAAAAAACCTACCAAATTGAATAAAAAATCAGCAAATTCAATACATTCCACAATATCTACACAGTTTTAATAAAACACTACATTATAAATTTAATTTTATTATTCAGTTACTTATTTAGAAAAGATTACATAAGATTACGCTATTCACATTGCTGTAACTTTCCTTTGATTGACGATCTTTGAAATTACTCTAGACTGAAAGTTGTAACAAAAAGTGTAATGTTTTTAACTAAAGATTTGAGGGGTAGTAACCATGAAAAAATTAGCGATTGCTTCGGCACTACTTTCAGCAATAGCAATGACAGGTACAGCAGCACATGCTTACCAGGCAGAAATTGGTGCATCAGCAGGCGTATTTGATCCTGATAACGGTGGAACCAGTGGCTCTTTCGGTGTTGATGGTACATATTACTTCAATCCAGTTCAAACACGTAATGCACCATTAGCAGAGGCAGCTTTCCTTGATCGTGCCAGTAACGTAAATGCTCACTATCAATATAATGAGATTGGTGACAGTGAAGCGCATCGTTATGGCGTAGGTGCAGAGTATTTCGTACCGAATTCTGACTTTTACCTGAGCGGTAACGTGAATGGTCATGATCTGCAAGATAATGATGAGATTGATAACGATTTAACTACTTACGGTGTAGAAGTTGGTTATTTACCAGCTCCAGGTCTATTGATTGCGGCGGGTGTAAAAGGTTGGGATAACGACAATGATGATGGTGTAGATCCAACACTTCGCGCCAAATACGTGACTACACTTAGTAATGGTAAAGATATCAACCTGGAAGCAGGTGCAGCTTTTGGTGATCTAGATGAATACAATCTGGCAGCAGATTATTTCATTGACAAAACCTTCAGTGTCGGTGCTGATTATCACAACAATGATATTACGGATCGCAGCGAATTCGGTATCAATGCACGTAAGTTCATTAACCAGCAAGTGAGCCTGGAAGGCCGTGTCGGCTTTGGTGAACAGTTCAACAATGACTATAATACTTTTGGTGTAGCAGCGAAATACCGCTTCTAATCTAAAACCACAGATTAGTCATTTATAAAAAACCCATCCTCGGATGGGTTTTTTTATTGCACTCTTAACCAGCATTTAGGTATTTTTTGCACATTGACTCGGCGAATATAAACTGTACAATTTGTTACAACTGTTAATAATACAGTCATATTTTTATAACAAAGAGAGAAATTTAAATGCTTAAGAAACTTACTCTTGCTACAGCACTTATTGCTAGCCTAGGAACTGCACATGCTTACCAAACTGAACTTAATGTTGGGTATGAAAATACTGATATTGATAATGTTGGGGATCTAGATACATTTTTCATCAATGGAAAATACTACTTAAACGCTGTCCAAGTTAAAAACTCTCCACTTGCAGAAGCGGCTTTCCTAAATAAAGCAAGTAATATTGGCTTAGGTTATGCCAATGCCAGCGGTGATGGCGATGAAGATATTGATGTGTTTGGTGTAAGTGGTGAGTTTTATATTCCAAATACTCAATTTTATGTAAGCGGTACTATTAACCAAGTTGATTTTGCAGGTGACGATAATACCGGTTATGCGCTTGAAGTAGGTTACCTACCAGTTACTGGCTTGTTGCTAGCAGTAGGTGCCGCAAATGAAAGCGTAGACCCAGTTCAAGTGGCAAACTATGGTTTCACCGCAAATCTTTCAAATGCACTTACTGTAGGTGATGACACTTCATTATCTTTACGTGCCAAATACGTGACTCAAATTGGCAATCATTTCACCAATTTTGAAGGTTTAACTTATATTGGTGATGAAACAACCTATCGCTTAGCTGCTGATCTTTATATCGATCCAACTCTCAGTGTAGGTCTATCTATTGCTGATTCTACTGCAGATGGTTCAGATACACTGTTCGGTATTAAAGCTCAAAAATTCTTTACGCCAACTATTGCAGCAGGTGTAAATTACCACACAACTGACGGTATTGACTCGTTTGGTATCAATGGTACTTTCCGCTTCTAATCATTCCGATTAAAAGTCAAAAAACCGCTCACTCGAGCGGTTTTTTATGGCCTATTGTTCTAAATGAATAATCCGCATTTGCAAGCTGACATTGCCATTAAAGACATTTTTATCCAGCTCATAGACCAAACGCGTATCTTTCATCGGATCAAATTCATATTTATCGGCTGCATTGAAGGCGATCGCATCAATCACCTGCCCATTTTCCAAAGCCACGCGTAATTTAAGATGTACATCTTTGAGCCAACGATAGTCCATAATCTTGAAGATCCCTTCAAAAATAGGTGGAGGGAATTTTTGCCCCCACGGACTTAAATGTTGCAGGATATCGACTGTTTCGATCTGGAAAGCCGAAGCGGATAGCTCCCCATCCGTCCATAAAGTCGCAGTGAATAAATCCGCGTCCATCGTAGCAATCAGTGCTTCAAAGACCTGCTTAAATTCAGCAAAATTTTCTTTTTTCAGGGTTAAACCCGCTGCTGCTGCATGCCCGCCAAAATGACTGACTAAATGTGGATATTGCTCCGCCACCTGTTCAATCGCATCACGGATATGAATCCCTTCAATCGAACGCGCCGAACCCTTGATATGTCTCCCATCTTCATCTGCGGCAAAGACAATACTCGGACGATGAAACTGCTCTTTTAAACGCCCCGCCACAATACCAATGACACCTTGATGCCAATGCTGTTCAAACATGATTAATGCAGCCGGCAATTCAGTTTCGTCTAGCTGGATTTTCTCAAGTTCGTTTAAAGCGTCCTGCTTGATTTTAGCTTCGACCTGACGGCGTTCAACATTCAGTTGATTCAGCTGTTCAGCCAATGGATAAGCCGTGGCCAGATCCGGTGCCAATAGACACTCGATCCCGATGTCCATGGTTTCCATCCGTCCGGCTGCATTAATTCGCGGCCCTAAGACAAAACCAAGATCTTGTGCTTTTAGACCTGCCGGATCACGTTTTGCAATATCCAGTAGCGCACTGATCCCCGCGCGGCACTGCCCTTGCTGAATCCGTTTCAAGCCCGCATCGACCAGAATCCGGTTGTTATAGTCCAGACTGGCGACATCGGCATAAGTACCGAGTGCTACCAGATCAAGATAATGAATAATTTGAGTGGTCGATTTTCCAAGTTTTTTGCGATGGGTCGACAGATTGGCCAGCACATAAAACGCCACCCCGACCCCGGCCAAGGCTTTGCTGGGGAAATCACAACCCAGCTGATTCGGATTGACCACCGCTTCGGCTTCAGGTGTCGGCTTGGTGGTCAGGTGATGATCGGTAATAATCACCTGCATACCATGATCTTGCGCCTGTTTCACTCCTGCATGGCTGGAAATACCATTGTCCACGGTAATCAGCAGATCAGGCGTGAAATTGACGAAAGCCAGATCGGCAATGGCAGCAGTCAGACCATAGCCATACTTAAAACGGTCTGGTACCAGATACTCGACCTTGGCGCCCATATCACGTAGAGCCAGCACCATGAGTGCAGTACTGGTTGCACCATCGGCATCGTAATCGCCGACAATCACGATTTTCTGGCCACGATCAATTGCCTGATCGATCAACTGAATCGCATCCGTCAGGCCTTTCATGGTCGGTGCCAGCAGATGCTTGAGTTTAAGCTCAAGTTCCTGCTCGGACTCCACCCCGCGACGGGCCAGAATTTCAGCCACAAATGCTGGAACACCCTGAAAATTTTCAGGACGGGTCAGAAAGGGGCGCTGTTTGATGTCAAGTTTTGGCATGATTTTTGGCATAATCAAGGCATCAAGCGTTGCAATTGCCATGCACCGTCAATTTTCTCATAGCTTAAACGATCATGCAGACGGTTCGGACGGCCCTGCCAGAATTCATAATAATCGGGTTCGAGACGATAACCGCCCCAAAACTCCGGTTTATCCAGCTGTTGCTGATTCGCCACCTGATTATGCAAATCCCAGAAACGCTGTTGCAGCTCTTCACGGCTGGCAATTACCCCACTTTGCGGGGTGCTGATATGCGCAGCAATCTGGCTGTCACGTGGGCGTTTATGATAGTAATCAGTCGACTCCTGTTCAGAAATCTTGATGACTTTACCACTCACCCGAATCTGACGTTCCTGATCCTGCCAATAGAACAATAATTCAGCATACGGATTTTCGGCCAGATCCAAACCTTTTTGGCTGTCATAATTGGTATAGAAGTCATAGCCGGCTTCAGTCGCCCCGCGCAGTAATACGGTACGCACATGCGGACGACCTTGAGCATCCGCCGTTGCCAATGACATGGCATAGGGTTCATGCAGCTTCGCTTCTAGTGCATGGTTAAACCATTGCAAGAACTGCATATGCGGATTCGGGTTGACCTGCTGTTCTTGCAGCTCGCCTTTCTGATAATTCAGGCGTAGCTCACTCAGATCTTTGATCAGATCACTCATTCTTTCTTCCTCTAAGCGGCATTGGCACGTACAGCATCAGCTAATGAATTTGCCAGTGCAGTCACTTCACTTAAATCTTCGCCTTCCACCATGACACGAATCACCGGTTCAGTACCTGATTTACGAATCAACAAGCGGCCACGCCCTTTAAGCTGCTGTTCGGCTTTTTCAAATTCAGCGGCCAAGGCCGGTACTGAATAAGGATCAAACATGGCATCTAAACGCACATTGACCAGGACATTTGGCAACAGTTGAAAATCAGCCACCAGCTCATGCAGGGCTTTCTTCTGTTCAACCATGACTGTCAGCACTTGCAAGGCGGCAATAATGGCATCGCCGGTGGTGCTCTTGTCCAAGGTCAGAATATGCCCAGAAGGCTCGCCACCAATCGTCCAGCCGTTTTCTTCCAGACCTTGCAACACATAACGGTCGCCGACTTTGGCACGTAATAATGGCACTTGAGCTTTTTCCAGTGCCAGTTCCAGTGCCATATTGCTCATTAAGGTACCGACGATACCTGCCGGCTTTTTCGAGCTTTGCGTGGCAAGAATATACAGAATATGGTCGCCATCAATCAGCTTTCCAGACTTATCCACCAGAACTACACGGTCGGCATCGCCATCAAAAGCAACACCTAAGTCGGCCTGATGCTGGATCACGGCTTGTTGCAAGCTTTCAGGATGAGTCGAACCACAGTCTTTATTGATATTTAACCCGGTCGGTTCATTATGAATGGCAATCACACGTGCGCCCAGCTCACGGAACACAGCAGGCCCGACGTTATAGGCGGCACCATTGGCACAATCCACCACAATGGTGAGTTCATTCAAGTCCAGATGATAGGGGAAAGTCGATTTACAGAATTCAATATAGCGACCATTAGCATCTTTGACCCGGATACTTTTACCCAGGCTCGCGGTATCTTCAATGATGAAATCTTGTTCAAGTTCCTGATTGATTTCTTCTTGCAAGGCATCCGGTAATTTCTTGCCTTCCGCCGAGAAAAACTTAATACCGTTATCGAAATACGGATTATGCGAAGCAGAAATTACAATTCCCAGGCTGGCATGCAAGGCGCGGGTCAAATGGGCAATCGCCGGTGTTGGCAGTGGGCCTAAAAGATGAACATAGACGCCAGCCGCATTTAAACCTGCCTGCAAGGCGGCTTCCAGGATATAGCCAGACAAACGGGTATCTTTACCCAAAACCACCAAGGGCTTGGCTTTTTTACTATGACGCTTTAAAACCTTACCGGCTGCAAACCCCAATTTCAGGGCAAACTCAGGGGTAATCGGCAATTCGCCAAACTTTCCACGAATACCATCCGTACCAAAATAACTCATCTTTATCTCACTTCTTAGCGGATGATTGATCTCACCCATTTTTTCCCTGTGCCACACTTTACACCAAAATAAAAAAGCCGTCATTTGCATGACGGCTTTTAAAAATTTTAAATCACAGGAGATTAACCCACGCGATAGTTGGGTGCTTCTTTGGTAATGGTCACATCATGCACATGTGATTCCGACATACCGGCAGAAGTGATTTTCACAAACTTGGCATTTTGACGCAGGTCTTCAATCACGGCAGAACCGGTATAACCCATCGAAGAACGTAGGCCGCCCATCATCTGATGCACGATATTGCCCATTGGACCTTTGTACGGTACGCGACCTTCAATGCCTTCAGGAACCAGTTTCTCGGCACCGGCTTTAGAGTCCTGGAAGTAACGGTCAGCCGAACCGGTTGCACCCGCCATGGCACCCAACGAACCCATACCGCGGTAGGCTTTGTAGTAACGGCCCTGGAAGAATTCAACTTCGCCCGGTGCTTCTTCAGTACCGGCCATCAATGAACCAACCATAATGGTACTTGCACCCGCACCAATCGCTTTGGCCATATCGCCAGAGAAACGGATACCACCATCCGCGATCAACGGAATCTGATCTTTCAGCGCATTGGCCACAGAATCGATTGCAGAAATTTGCGGCATACCAATACCGGCCACAATACGTGTGGTACAGATTGAACCCGGACCAATCCCGACTTTAACCGCATCCGCACCTGCATCAAGTAAGGCCAATGCAGCATCGCCAGTTGCGATGTTACCGCCAATCACCTGAACTTGTGGATAGTTGGCTTTCACCCAACGTACCCGCTCGATCACACCCGCAGAATGACCATGTGCTGTATCGACAACAATCGCATCGACACCGGCTTCAACCAGCGCTTCAACACGGCTTGGAGTTTCTGCACCGGTACCGACTGCAGCACCGACACGTAGACGACCTAAATCATCTTTACAGCTGTTTGGATAAAGTTCAGCTTTACGGAAATCTGTCACCGTAATCAAGCCTTTCAGCTCTTGCTGATCATTCACCACCAATACTTTTTCAATACGGTGCTGCTGTAATAAGGCTTGGATATTTTCTTTCGATTCGCCTTCGCGAACTGTTACCAGACGATCCTGACCAGTCATGATGTTGCTGACTGGCTGCTCAAGATTGGTTTCAAAGCGTGTATCGCGACCTGTCACAATACCGACCACTTTGCCGTCTTTCACCACTGGTACACCACTGATATTGTTGGCTTGAGTCAAAGCAATCAATTCACGTACTGTGGTTTCAGGAGTAACTGTAATCGGGTCTTTGACCATACCCGCTTCGAATTTTTTCACACGGCGCACTTCTGCAGCCTGAACAGCGATATCCATGTTCTTGTGCAAAATACCGATACCACCGTTTTGCGCCATTGCAATTGCCATACGGGACTCAGTCACCGTATCCATCGCTGCAGACACAAGAGGAATATTCAGGTTAATGCCACGGGTCAGGCGTGTCTTTAGAGAGACATCTTTTGGGAGAACAGTAGAATAGGCAGGGAGTAATAGGACATCATCGAAGGTTAACGCGTCTTGAACGATGGTCAACATAACAGTCTCACTGGTAATTTCCGTGCACTATTATAAACAAATATCGACTTAAATTTCATTGCAATTGCAAAATTATTTTTGCATTAAAATAGTTTTGAGGGCTGGATTTTTTCCAGTGAATCAATTTGAGAACTACGACATCAGAAAAGAACTGACCACAGTAGCCTGATGCTTGAACTCAATCCCGATACTTTGAAAAGCTAAAAAGCAGAGCCTAAACTCTGCTTTGGGTCGATTTAGCTGACGTATTCAAAACTGTCATCATTGTCAGCTTCATCATTTTCAATCTGAATAAAAGGCAACATATTATGTGCCAAACGGGCTTTATTGCATTGATCATCGGCGATCTGTACTTCTTTGCAGGATGAACTGCGCAGCTCATACATACCGCAACTGACCTGCTGGCCAATGGTGCCATCCAGTGCAATACAGCGTGGATTTTTTTGATTGGTTCCAGCCATACATGAATAAACTGCTGTTACAGGTTCCGTATAATGCTCAGGCATATGAATCCCTTCAGCCCAGTAAAACGAAACCCTGAAATAGGCGCAGCACGCCCCGCAGCTTAAACATGCATCTGGTGTTGGAACTTGAGATAACATTTCTTATAAGTTCTCATGATCAAAAAAAAGTTTTTTGGAGAAGAAATATAAAAAATGTTGTTTTTCTACACAAGAAAAATGTTGTTTTTCTACACAAGAAAAATTTTATTTTTCTGTGAACTATTCAGGACAGGTAAAAACAGTTTCGTCCATCAGGTCGGTGCCACATTGCAGCGTTTCAATCCAGTCCAGAAACTGGGTGATCTGCTCTTTACCCATAAAAGGCGTGCCATGCTGCGGCACAATCATCTCGATATCCATGCCCCGCACCATGTTCACCCAAAGACGAATCACCTTGTTATTGCACATATAACGCTGATGAAAGCTTTTCATTTTTGGGATATGCGCAGCAAAGTTTTCCAATGGTTTGGCAGCATCATCGACCATCGATGCACCCATATCTCCCGAAAACAGGATCTTGGCAATCGGATCATAAAACTGGAAATTGCCCACCGAATGCAGAAAATGCGCTGGCACCGCCACGATATTGGCATTGCCCAGGGGAACGATCTGGCCGTGATCCGGGAGCTCGACCAGCCGATCCAGCCAGTTGCCTTTCATCCGGTCACTCATAAAGGCCGAGTTTAAATGTGGCAAAAAACGCGCCCAGAGCTTGGAAGCCACCACTTTGGCATCGGTATATACCAGCCAGCGTGGCATCGAAGTAATGATGTCAGGATCCTGATGCGAAGCCATGACATAATCCAGATTGGTCAACCGGGTGTATTTATTCAGTTCCATGGTTAGCGGAACATAGGTGAGATCACCACCCGGATCGAGTACCGCCGCCCGCTCGTTATCAATGATTAAAAACTGGTTTGCCTGAACGCCTTCACCTTTGACCAGACTGGTAAAACTGATGCATTTATGTGTCCCGTTATCAAACAGGACCTGCGATGTGGTGCGTTCAAAAACCATGTATATATTCCCCGATTTAAATTTAAAAGTGCTGTTTTATACCCATATAACATATAAGTATTTAGTTGAACTTACAATCAATAAAACTGGCCATATCACACTACTTATCAAAGTTTTAAGCTTATTTTAGGCATAAAAAATCCTGAGCTTTTAGCTCAGGATTCATGCAATTATTACTGTATTTTTAAAATAAATAATATTGAAGCAGAGTGGCGACACCAATCACCAGGAAAATGGCCGCGCCAATTTTATGAATCAGGCTGATCGGCAGCCTGTTCGCCAGTTTATCTCCTAGAAATACCGCAGGTGCATTGGCCAGCATCATCCCCAAAGTGGTACCGAGCATCACCCAGAATATACTATCGAAACGTGCTGCCAGCGCGACTGTGGCAATCTGGGTTTTATCGCCAATTTCTGCCAGAAAGAACAAAATGAAGGTTGCAGCAAATACCCCGAATTTTTGCCATTTATTGATACTGGCATTTTCATCTCCGAGTTCATCCGGAATCAGCATCCAGGCCGCCATCGCAATAAAACCAATCGACACAATCCACAGCAACACTTCCGGCCCAATCACCGTGGTGATCCATTGCCCCAATACCGCAGAAAGGCCATGGTTAATCAGCGTCGCCAATAAAATAGCAACTAAAATAGGAATGGGTTTGCGAAAACGTGCGGCAAGCAGCAAAGCCAGCAGTTGGGTTTTATCACCCATTTCAGCCAGTGCCACGATTGCGGTCGACAGTAAGAATTCATACATGAGGTCTTTCTCTGGCTAGCATCCAATACCAATGACTCACCGCTCCTGCTAGCCAAAATCTGCAGAGTGGTAAATCAAAGGTCTTGCCAACAAAAGAAAGCTTCGAGAAGCTCATTTGGTTCTTTGCTATGATGACCATGTCCGGTTCAGGACAAATATGTTGACCATCACCCTTCTGCTTTGCGCAAAAGGCGGCTACTCCCCAATGAAGTGCGCCAAGTATAGAATCAAATCCATTATTTTTCAATGTGGCAAAAATAAACCCCGCCGAAGCAAGGTTTATGATTGAAATGATCTGATCAGATTAGATCAATAAAGTACGAATATCTTTAAGCAGCTGGGTCAGCTTGTTGGTGAAACGCGCAGCATCTGCACCATTAATCACACGGTGATCGTATGACAAAGACAACGGTAGCATCAAGCGTGGATCAAAACCTTCACCATTCCAGACCGGTTGCATGGTGGCAGGTGAAATTCCCAGAATTGCCACTTGCGGCCAGTTCACCAGCGGCGTAAATGCCGTACCACCAATTGAGCCCAGGCTGGTAATGGTAAAGTTCGCCCCTTGCAGATCTTTCGGCGACAATTTCTTGTCACGCGCTTTTTGACCCAAGCTTCCCAGCTCAGTGGCAATCTGTTTAATCGACTTCTGATCGGGATGACGCAATACCGGAACCGTTAAACCATCTGGCGTTGCCACCGCGATCCCCATATGGATCTCGTTACGTAGCAGGACTGACTTGCCATCATCGGCCAAGTGACCAGCAAACTCGCACTCTTCTTTTAACAAGTGCGCAACTGCTTTGATGATGAAGGCCATAATGGTCAGGCTCAGGCCTTCTTTCTTGAAGTTGCCTTTCAGCTCATTACGCCACGCTTCCAGTTCAGTAATATCGGCTGCATCAAACTGGGTCACTTGCGGAATGAAATTATTCAGCGACAACTGCGGAATAGACACTTGTTGCAAACGCGTCAAGGCTTTTTCTTCCACACCACCAAAAGCACTAAAGTCTGGCAATTTTGGTAGACCTGCGGCTTGAACAGCAGCGGCTACAGGAGCAGCCTGCGGCGCAGTCAGGCGCGCTTTGACATAAGCCTTCAGATCTTCTTTCATCACCCGGGCATTGGAACCTGAAGCCTGAACTTCTGACAATACTACGCCCAGTTCACGTGCCAGTTTACGTACAGCAGGGCCGGCATAGACTTTCGAGTTGGCGACATTCTGCTCTTTCGTCAGCTTGTCGGCATTGTCAGAGGTCGCCACCGCTGGAGTAGAAGATGCCGCAGGTGCTGCTTTGGTGGTCTCTACTGGTGCAACAGCTGCTTTCGGTGCTTCCGCTTTAGCCGCAACAGGTGCAGCCTCTGCTTGCGCTTCAGCTTGAATTGTCATCAGTGCAATGCCTTCAGAGACATTTTGTCCCAGCTCAACATGAATCGCCTTGATCACCCCAGCAGTTGTGCTTGGCACTTCAACCGTGGCTTTGTCTGATTCCACCACGATGATGCTCTGGTCTTTTTCAACCGTATCACCGACAGAAACCAGAATTTCAGCCACAGCTGCTTTGTCTACACCCAGATCAGGCACCATCACTTCAACATCACCCGCAGGTGCTGCTGCAGCTTGAGCCACTGGCTCCGCTTTAGCATCTTGAACTGGCGCAGCTTCAGCTTTTGGCGCTTCTGCTGCAACAGTCGGGGTCGATCCTGAAGTTTTCACTTTTAGAATCACCACACCTTCTTTAATCGTGTCGCCTTCTTTAATGTCGATGGATTCCACCGTACCTGCAACCGTACTTGGCACTTCAACAGTCGCCTTGTCCGATTCCACCACCACGATGCTTTGATCCACCTCGATTTCATCACCGACAGAGACCAAAATTTCACCGACAGTGGCTTTCTCTACACCAATATCGGGGACTTGAACATCGACCACTTGTGAACTTGCTTGAGCCTCAGGCGCAGCAGAAACTTTTGGCTGATGTGATGCCAGTTCTTGCATGATTTCCTGATCAGGCAAAGACGTAGGTGTATTTTCTGAGGTTTTTTGTGAGGCATCTGCTTGCTGTGGCTCGACCACATCCGTACTGCCATCTTCAGCTTGCAGTTCAATCAGTACCGCGCCTTCAGTCACTTCATCACCCTGACTGACCAGAATGCTTTTCACCACCCCTGCTGAAGTGCTGGGCACTTCAACAGAGGCTTTATCGGATTCAAGCAACACGATGCTGTCATCAATCGCAATCGTATCACCGACTTTGACCAGAATTTCGGCCACGGTTGCCTGATCTACACCAATATCGGGAGTCGTAATTTGCATGCTTAGTTCTCCTCTTTGTAGTCAGCAACAGCATGTACAGATGGGGTGTCTTGCGGTGCCCAAGCCACCGGACGATCGGTATCCAGCTCAAACGTCGAGATCGCGTCTTTCACCAGGCGCGGATCAACTTCACCTTCATCTGCCAGTTTTTTCAGAGTTGCCACCACAATATGGGCAGCATCGACACCGAAGTAGCTACGTAAATTACCACGTGTATCTGAACGGCCATAACCATCGGTACCGAGTGCCACAAATGGGCGGCCATCTGGAAGATAGGCACGAATCTGTTCGCTATAGGCACGCATATGATCAGTTGCAGACACCACAATACCTTCGGTACCGCGTAGCTGTTTCGATATCCATGCTTCTTTCACATCCTCAGCCAGTGGATGCAGGCGGTTGTATTCTTCACATGCCATACCATCACGTGCCAGTTCATTGAAGCTGGTGACACTGTAGACATTTGAGTGAATTTGATATTCCTCACGCAGAATCTTCGCCGCCTTGATCACTTCACGCAGGATCACACCCGAGCCCAGTAACTGAACCGTGGCTTTTTCATCTTCTTCCAGTAAGTACATACCACGCTTGATGCCTTCTTCAACACCTTTTGGCATTTCCGGATGCTCGTAGTTTTCGTTCATCACGGTCAGGTAATAGAACACACGTTCCTGATTGACATACATACGTTGTAAACCGTCATGCACGATCACTGCCAGTTCATAACCAAAACATGGGTCATAAGAGACACAGTTTGGAATGGTATTGGCCAGAATATGGGAATGACCGTCCTGATGCTGCAAGCCTTCGCCGTTTAGTGTAGTACGACCTGCAGTTGCACCGAGCAAGAAACCTTGTGCCTGTGCATCACCGGCTGCCCATGCAATATCACCGATACGCTGGAAACCGAACATCGAGTAGTACATGTACATCGGGATCATTGGCAGGTTATTGGTTGAATAACTGGTGCCTAACGCGGCCCAGGCACTCATGGCGCCGGCTTCGTTAATTCCTTCTTGCAACATGTGTCCGTCTTTGGCTTCACGATAATGCATCAACTGTTCTTGGTCTTCAGGCGTATATTTCTGACCATGCGCAGCATAGATACCGAGCTGGCGGAACATGCCCTCCAAACCAAAAGTACGTGCTTCATCTGGCACAATCGGAACAACACGGTCTTTAATTGCTTTCTCTTTAAGAAGCGCAGAGATTAAACGTACCATCACCATCGTGGTCGATTGTTCTTTACCATTTGAACCGGCCAAGACCGAATCAAATACTGAAAGTCCAGGAATCGCCAGCTGTTCGCTTTCCTTACGACGTGCCGGCAGATAACCACCCAGCGCCTCACGACGCGCCTTCATATATTTGATTTCAGGTGAGTTTTCGCTTGGACGATAGAACGGTACTTCTTCCAGTTGCTCATCGGTGAACGGAAGATTGAAACGGTCACGCACATATTTCAAAGAATTGATCTGCATCTTCTTGATTTGGTGCGTTTTGTTGACTGCTTCGATTTCTTCAGACAAGCCATAACCTTTGACGGTTTTCGCCAGAATCACCGTTGGCTGACCTTTGGCCGTACATGCTTCAGCATAAGCAGCAAAAACTTTGTACGGATCGTGACCACCACGGTTCAGATTATCAATATCTTCATCGCTTAAATCTTTCACCAGCTCTGCAGCTTCAGGATATTTGCCAAAGAACTTTTCGCGTGCATAGGCACCGCCTTTGACCTGGTAACGCTGGAAATCGCCATCGACCGCTTCTTCCATCACCGCTTTCAAAGCGCCGGACTTATCTTTATCCAGCAGTGGATCCCAGTGACGGCCCCACACGACTTTAATCACACGCCAGCCTGCACCACGGAACAAGGATTCCAGTTCCTGAATGATCTTGCCATTACCACGTACCGGACCATCCAGACGTTGCAAGTTACAGTTCACCACCCAGATCAGGTTATCCAGCTTTTCACGACCTGCCAGAGAAATTGCACCCAGGCTTTCCGGCTCATCCATCTCGCCATCGCCCAAATATGCCCAGACCTTACGATCTTCTTCTTTGATCAGACCACGGTTCATCAGGTACTTCTGAATATGCGCCTGATAAATCGACATGATCGGGCCCAGACCCATCGATACAGTCGGGAACTGCCAGTAGTCCGGCATCAAATAAGGATGCGGATAAGATGGCAAACCTTTACCGCCCACTTCACGACGGAAATTATTCAGATGCTCTTCCGTCAAACGGCCTTCTAAAAATGAACGCGCATAAATACCCGGTGCACAGTGCCCTTGGTAATAGATCATGTCGCCGCCAAAGTTGTCGCTATTGGCGCGGAAGAAGTGGTTAAAGCCCACATCATAAAGGGTTGCGGAAGAAGCAAAACTTGCCAGGTGACCACCGAGGTCATCACCGGTTTTATTCGCGCGCAATACCATTGCCAAGGCATTCCAGCGGATCAGCGCACGAATCCGGCGCTCCATGTCCTGGTCGCCCGGCATTGCCGGTTGTTCTTCAACGGAAATCGTATTTAAGTAGGGAGTATTTAAACGCTGAATAGGAACATGCTTTGCAATTGCGCGTTGATAAAGTTTTTCTAATAAAAATGCTGCACGCTCGGTACCCATGTGTTGCAAAACAGAGTCAAATGCATCTTGCCATTCTTGGGTTTCTTGCGCGTCTGTATCGCCATAAAACGCCATAATCTACAGTTCCTAAAAGCCTAATTTAATGTCTTATATGTACCATATTTGAGACCTCAGCAGGTATGGCTCTGGCTGAATGCGATTTGGCAGTACTATTTAGGAACTAAATGATTGGTGACGTTTAATTACACAACATAACAAAAAATAGTCAATATAGGAGATTTATTATACATTCATTATAATAGTTGGTGATAATATCAGACTTAAAAGCGATTATCTGAAGAACCCTTCAATGTGGGTTGAAGAGCCTTAGCTTAATCGCTTTGAAATGCTTATTGGAGAGATGCTTATGTATAAAGAGCCTAATAGAAATTCAGGTCTATACTTAAGGTAACATAGCCAAATAAGTAGATGGGTTTTTACGTTGACCGTCTTTTACAACTTCATAATGCAAGTGTGGACCGGTACAGCGGCCAGTACAGCCTACATTGGCAATATGATCACCTGCCTGTACCTGCTCTCCCACACGTGCAATAAGACGTGAAGCATGAGCATAACGTGTTAAATAGCCATTGCCATGATTGATTTCAACATATTGACCATAACCCGTACCCCAACCTGATTTGGTTACAATACCTGGGCCTGTGGCATAAATTGGTGTACCACTTGGCGCTGCAAGATCAAGACCTGAGTGATTTTCAGCACGGCCACCCATGGTACGACCACCGTAATTTGAACTTACGCGAGAATTGGGTAAGGGATGAGCGATCAGCCAGGAATAAGCACTATTTGCAGCAGCTCGATTAGATGAGGTATTTGCATACTTCTGTGCCAGCGTGCGATTGTTAAGCTCAACTGGCTTTTCACGTAGCTGGACATTCAATTTGGTTTGCGCTGGAATATCGATATCATCTGGATGAGTATATGCACCCTGTGCCAGAGTACGCGTCAATTGCTCGATACGATCTGTTGAACCATTTTCTTGATTTAGATTGACTAAATCTGCAAACGCTACCGAAGCAGCTGAAACTGATAAAGAAAATGCCAACAAAATACGTCGCATATGCATAAAAAACCTCTCTAAACTGCTTTAATCGAGTTCCTTGAAGATCTCTATCCTTGATATCCACTAAAAGAAGCGCATAAGATTAAGACATAAACATGTAGGAATTATGTATGTCAGAACCTGTCAACGTTTTTCAACAAACCAGAAAACAGATAAAAACAGGAAACTTTTCGTTTCTCTCATCACAAGTTGCTGCCTGGCAGAAACTTACGAAACTCGTACAACCGCTATTGCCCCAACCGGAACGCTGGCAAGTTGTGTGCTATCAAAATGGTGTGTTAACGATTACCGGTGAAAACCAGGCCATGATCAGTCAATTGGCCTATCTTCAAAAGCAATACATTTCACAACTCTCTCAAATAAATGAATTAACAGATCTTACAAAACTTCAAGTTTGTTTGCGGAATCCTTCACAAACGCAACCTGTTGCAGCAACACCTGAAAGAGCCTTAAATGCAGAAACACAGGAATTACTTCGTGGTGCAGCTGACTTTATAAGCGACCCTAAGCTTAGCCAAGCTTTGCTACGTTTGGCAAGCAATAAAAAGTAACATAGCAATCAAATGTAATAAATTAGAAAAGCAGTATTATGCGACACATGTCACACTATTGACGCAATAACTAAAACATAAAGACACAAACACAATGACTTATGTCACATTCACATACATGATTGGACAATTGGCCTCGTCATCAAATGTTACAATTTCATAGCAGCTTGGGTCACTTTTCACATTGCGCAACAGCTGATTATTCAAAGCATGTCCAGATTTATAACCATCAAATTTGGCAATGATCTGATGTCCAAGCAGATACAAATCCCCGACTGCATCCAAAATTTTATGGCGTACAAATTCATCAGAGAACCTTAGACCCTCTTCATTCACCACTCCGGTTTCATCCACACCAATGGCATTCTCCAAACTGGCTCCCAGTGCCAGATTATTGGCTTTGAGATAATCCAGATCTTTCATAAAACCAAAGGTACGTGCTTCACTAACCTCATAAACAAAAGTTTCAGTCGAGAAATCGATACTGGCGGACTGATGTTCTTTTTTAAAAGCAGGATGATCAAAATCAATGGTGAAATTCAGCTGGAAGCCATGGTGCGGACTAAAAATGGCACGCTTATCATCAATCAGTGCTTCAACCGGTTTAATAATCTTGACGAATTTTTTCGCAGCATCCAGTTCTTGCAGACCACCTTGCATGAGCAAATAGATAAACGGGCCTGCACTGCCATCCATAATCGGCACTTCCGAGGCAGAGACTTCGATAATCAGGTTATCAATTCCTAAACCGGCAATCGCACTCATGACATGTTCAATCGTACCGACTTTGGCATTTTCCTGAACCAGATTCGAGCACATGAAAGCTTCCTGAATCAGCATCGCATCGGCAGGAATGTCGACCGGCGGATTCAGGTCAATACGACGAAACACAATTCCCCCATCGGCATGGTGCGGCACAAAGTTAATCATGACTTTTTGCCCACTGTGAAGACCGATTCCGCTCGCTTTCACGATACGTTTCAGGGTACGTTGTTTCAACATGCTTCTTTCATCTGTTCATCAATAAAACCGCTATACGTTAGCATATTTGGCCATTGAGAAAAAACAAAAAGGTGGCTTAAAAGCCACCTTTCCTGTGTAATCATGGTAAACACATGATGTTACATGTTATTTACGCTGTTGATTCTTAAGATAATCCTGAATACTCATTGGCGTTGGACGCGGGCTTGAAACTGATGCTGCAGCATTCGCTGGCGTAGCGGTTTCATGCTGTTGGCGCTGAATCGCTGGTACATCATCATCTTCTACCACAGCCTGTGAGGCTGCTGCTGGGCGCGTTGCCTGTACATTGGTACGTTTGGTCGGTTCAACTGAATCCGCTGCATGACGGGTTAAACCCGTTGCAATCACGGTCACACTGATTTCATCACGTGCATCCGGATCAAATACCGTACCGTAGAACACCTGACCTTCATCCAAATCGACAATCTGGTTAACAACATCGGTGATTTCTTCAATTTCACCGAAAGTGACATCATCGCCACCCGTTACGTTAATCAGAATACCTTTGGCATTCATGATGGTTACGTTATCGAGTAATGGGCTACGAATAGCCTGTTCAGCAGCCTGACGGGCACGGTTTTCACCACGGCCTAAACCAACACCCATCATGGCATAACCACGAGTACTCATCGCTGTTTTCAAATCGGCGAAGTCAAGGTTAATATGACCCGGACGTACCACAAGATCAAAAATACTGCGTACCGCATTCAGTAGCACATCATCCGCTTTTTTATAGGCATCTTTCATTGAAATATCACGGAAGACTTTCAATAAACGCTGATTTGGAATGATAATCAATGAGTCGACATGCTGCTCAAGCGCTTCAATGCCTTTTTCCGCAGATTGTAAACGGCGCTTGCCCTCAAAGTTGAATGGCGTCGTCACTACACCAACCGTCAGGATACCCATTTCTTTGGCAATTTCAGCAACCACTGGCGCAGCACCCGTTCCGGTACCACCGCCCATACCCGCAGTGACAAAGACCATATCGGTCCCTTCAAGCTGCTGGCGGATCAGTTCACGGCTTTCTTCTGCGGCAGTCTGACCCACTTGCGGATTGGCACCTGCACCCAGACCACGGGTACTTTGCTCACCCAGCTGAATTTTAAATTCGGCTTCCATGCGATCGAGTGCCTGCTTGTCCGTATTGGCACAAACAAACTTTACGCCCTGGATATCAGACTGCAACATGTGTTGTACAGCATTACCACCCGCACCGCCTACACCAAACACAGTGAAACGGGCTTGACCATTGCTATCGCTATGATCGTCTTCGAAAAATTCAAATGAGGCCATGACCTATAAAATTCCTAATTCATAATTGGCAGTCACTAAGCCCGTACACTGCCTTAATCTTAATAAAATTGTTTTTAAGAATGCTGCTCATGCGTTAACTTGTCAAGTACAAGCCCGATTAACTACATCTTCTCAACAATATTCACAATAAAAATCGACTTAAAAGATTGATTTCAAGGTGTCATTAAAGCCAGACCAAGCCCGCTTGACGCGCTGAGTTAACGATAATCGCTCTACATCATCCTGTTCTACAATCGTGTCTTGAGTATCACTCTGACTAAACATCAGCAAACCCGCGACCGTACTATATTGCGAACGGCGTAGCGCCGCCTGATGCTGTTCATCGGCATACACCTGCGTTGGTGGATTACCCAAATGAGCTGACACACCCAAGGTACGGCGTACAAAACTCACCATACCTTCAATATGACTGGCATCACCGGTCAGGACCACACCATGATACAAGCCCTGCATCGCGCCATTTTTCACCAGTTCATCACGCACCAATCCAAGAATTTCGTCATAACGCGCCATGATAATTTCGGTCAGCTCAATCCGGCTGATGGTTTGTGGCCCATCAATCCCCTGGAACTGAATCATATGGTCAGGCTTAACCACTTTCAGGTCTACGCAGCCATACAGCAGTTTCAGGCGTTCAGCTTCTTCGGTCGTGGTCTGCAACACCGCCGCAATATCACGGGTCACATGCTCGCCACCACGCTGGAAGGTATGGGTTAAGGCCAGACGACCATCCACATACACCGCCACATTGGTGGTGCCGGCACCGATATCGACCAGACAGACGCCATATTCTTTTTCATCTTTGAGCAGACTGGCCTCAGCAGTTGCCAGACTTGAGACCACCATTTTTTCCACACCAATATTGGCGCCCTTGAGGGCACGGTCAATATTTTGCATGGTGCTAATCGGCAGCATCATCAGATGATAATGACCAGTCATGCTATGTGCAGACATGCGAATCGGATTCAGCACCCACTCTGATGAGTCATCCAGCTCGAAGCCCAGAGGCACAGCACTGACCAGATAATGGTCTGAAGTCAAATGACTGGCTTTGGCCAACTCCAGTGCACGAACCACTTCGCTGGTGGTAATCGCATGTTCGCTATTGTCGATCGAGGTTCGACCTGAAGCATAAAAGCTTTTTAATTCGGCACTTGGAATAGAAACCCAAGCAGAATGCACCCGACACTCCGCCATATCTTCTGCTTCTTGGACGGCATTTTTAATTGCGGTAATAACTTTATCGAGACTGACAATTTTCCCTTTACTCATGCCTCGGTTACGAGCGGTAGCCATACCAATCACTTGGATATTGTCTGGCGCGTGTACCTTGCCAATCAAAACTGAAACTTTGTGTGTCCCAATGTCAATCGCCACAACCGAGGGAACAGCTTCACTCATTATTCACTACTACCATTACATGTTTGTTAGATTTATGGCTTGAATGCCTCTATTTTTTAAAGCCGATCATTATGGCTTTACTGTTACATTATTCTCAACGCCCGTGTCATCAATGGTTACAATAAAATGCCCATTTACAATTTTAGGCGGAATTGAATTTTTCCACTGTATCGACAATCCATTGCGATAACGCAGGTCGATGGCCGAAATTTTAGACCAGACCGACTTTAAGTCGCTTTGAGACAGATGGCTCAAGCGCTGTAATTTGCTCATGGTCTGATCTTTATCAACAATTATTCTTAAACCCGAATCAAACTGCATAAACCAGGTCATTCGCTCGGTGAGATAGAGTTCTTTTAGACGAATGCCGTGTGGCAAAAATAACTGATTAATTTCATTATAACGACGCATCATGGTTTCTGCATGGCTCGCCGGCCCATGTAGTAACGGTAATGCCTCATAATTCTTGGGTGTGACTTCGGTGAAAATGACACCACTGTCACTCAATAAACGTCCTGTGCCCCAACGTGCAATCGCATGATGTGGCATGATCCGTACCCGAATGCCATTTGGCCATGCTCGGGAAACCACCACCCGATCCACCCAGGACAGCTCCAGGGTACGATCTCGGATCGCTTCCAGATCCGAAGTAAAATAGTTTTCGGTCACAACCGGTGACACATATTGCATGACCTGACGCTGTTCAGCAGCCGAGCGGGTACCTAACACGCCCAGCTCTGCCACTTCGGTATTGGTCATGACTTTATATAAGCCCAATATTCCAAAGGCCAGCACTAGCACTGCAATACACAACAATAACCAGCCACCAAAATTGGACAGCTTTTCTTTGCGTGTCGGCGGCTTGTCGTGAATTGAGGTAATCGCAGCACGTTTACGGCGCATGGAAACAGGAAGTTGAGCCATATTTAGTGTGCCGACCCGGTCAGGGTCTGTTCCAGAATCGCAACACACAGGTCATCAAAACTATAACCGACTGCAGCTGCCGCTTTTGGCACCAAAGAATGACTGGTCATGCCCGGTACGGTATTCACTTCCAGCAGCCAGAAGTTGCCCCGTTCATCCTGCATGGCATCAATCCGGCCCCAACCGCTGGCACCGACTGCCTGAAATGCACGCAGACTCAAGGCTTTTAACTGTTGCTCTTCAGCTTCGGTCAAACCACATGGAATGCCATATTGCACATCGTTACGGTTATATTTGGCTTCATAATCATAGAAAGCAACATCTTGAGGTGGTTCAAGACGAATCACTGGCAGCGCCTGACCATTTAAAACCACAATGGTGAATTCACGGCCGGTAATCCATTGTTCTGCCATCACCACGGCATCATGTTCAGTTGCCTTGGCAATTGCTTCTGCAAAGTCTTCAATTTTTTCAACCTTGCTCATGCCGATACTGGAACCTTCATGTACCGGTTTGATAATCAAAGGCAGGCCTAAAGAATTGACGATATCAGCTGCATCGGAATCTTTGGTAACAATACGATAAGGCGCTGTCGGCAATTCCGAACCCTGCCAGACCTGCTTGGTCTTGACCTTGTCCATGCCGATTGCAGAGCCTTGTACCCCCGTACCGGTATAGGGCACATTTAGCCATTCCAGTACACCCTGAATCTGACCGTCTTCACCACCACGACCATGCAATACAATGAAAGCACGGTCATAATTTACCAGTTCTGTGACACTACGTTGCTGCGGGTCAAAAGCTTCCGCATTGACCCCTGAACGCACTAATGCCTCAAGTACCGCCGTACCACTGTCTAGAGAAACCTCACGCTCTGCAGATTTACCACCAAGCAACACGGCAACTTTTCCGAATTTTGAAGCATTTGACACGTTTATATCCTTAAACTTTTTTCAATCTGGTCAATTCAATTCAGTCATGCAAGATGACTATTTTATATATAAGTGATTTTGCGCAAGTTCAACTGAGATTGCTCCAACATTACCTGCGCCTTGGGTTAATAACAAGTCATTTGCTTGCAATACTTTTCTCATGATCTGATTCAGATTACCGTCCACCGCATCGACCAGAATCGGTTCGACTTCACCCCGCAAACGGATACTGCGGGCTAAAGTACGGCTGTCAGCACCCACAATCGGTTTTTCACCAGCAGGATAAACATCCAGTAATAATAATTGGTCTACACTAGAAAGCACTTCCACGAAGTCATCAAAACAGTCACGGGTACGGCTATAACGATGCGGCTGGAACATCATCACCAGGCGACGATCCGGATGACTCTGACGCGCGGCTTTAATGGTGGCTTCAACTTCTTTCGGATGATGACCATAGTCATCCACCAGTTTCACATTACCACCGTCAATTTCAAACTCGCCCTGAACTTCGAAACGGCGACCTACCCCGCTAAACCCTTCCAGTGCACGGCAGATTGAAGCATCAGACACGCCCTCATCGGTCGCAACACCAATCGCGGCCAAAGCATTCAGGACATTATGCAAGCCCGGCTGATTGACGGTGACACGTAATGGCTCACGGTCTTTACGCAATACGGTAAAATGAGTCTGCATGCCATCCTGATCGACATCGATCGCACGGATGTCATTGTCTTCATTGAAACCATAAGTCAGCACCGGACGCGCAATCCGCGGCATGATTTCACGGATATTGGCATCATCACCGCAGACCACAGCCAAGCCGTAAAATGGCAGCTTTTGCAGGAACTGGATAAAGGTATCTTTCAGCACATCGAAGCTACCGCCATAAGTGTCCATATGGTCGGCATCAATATTGGTGACCACGGCAGCCATCGGTTCCAGATGCAGGAAAGAGGCATCCGATTCATCGGCTTCTGCCACGATATAACGACTGGCACCCAGAGCAGCATTCATGCCGGTACGATTCAGCAAACCACCGATCACGTAGGTTGGATCCATGTTTTCTTCGGCCAGCATACAGGTGATCAGGCTGGTGGTGGTGGTTTTACCATGAGTGCCGGCAACCGCAATACCATGACGGTAACGCATCAGCTCACCCAGCATTTCTGCACGGCGAACCACGGGAATACGACTTTCAATCGCGGTTTTAATTTCCGGGTTTTCCTTGTCAATCGCAGTAGACACCACGATCACATTGGCCCCTTTAATATTATTTGCAGTGTGCCCGATATAAACCTTGATCCCATTTTCTTCCAGCTGCGCCGTGGTATTGGATGCCTTGATATCTGAACCGGAAACTTTATAGCCCTGATTTTTCAATACTTCGGCAATACCACACATGCCTGCACCACCAATGCCCACAAAATGAATGTGTTTGATACGGCGCATTTCCGGCACTTTAATTAATTTTTTCGCTTGTTCAGCTGGGGTTACTGGAGACATAGTTTACTCGAATGATAATTCTTGAATTAAACGGACCACATGTTGAGTCGCATCGGGTTGAGCCTGTCGACGTGCTTTTACCGCCATCTCCATTAATAGCTGGCGATTCAGCATCGGCTCTAATAAGGTTTTTAAACTTTCCGGGGTCATGCTGGCCTGTGGGCAGATTTTTGCTGCATTGATCTTGGCCAGAAAGCCGGCATTGGCAGTCTGGTGATCATCCACCGCACTTGGAAGCGGTACAAAAATCGCAGCTACGCCGGCAGTGGCAATTTCGGTCACCGTCAAAGCTCCGGCACGGCAAATCACCAGATCGGCATCAGAATAGGCTTTGGCCATATCTTCAATAAAGGGCTGGACTTCGACGTGCAGATTTGCCGGAGCATTGGCATAACGTACACGCGTCGCCTCAGCATGGTTTTGACCACACTGATGATAGACATTTAAAGGCACATTGAACTGTTTTAAGGCTTCAGGCACCCGTTCATTTAAGGCCTGCGCCCCCAAAGATCCGCCCACGATTAAAATGCGTAAGGGTAATCCTGCTTTTTCACGCTCCTGATAACGCCAGGACGGATTTAAAATGTCACTAATTTCTTGGCGCACCGGATTGCCCGTGGTCACGATTTTATCCTGTGCGGGAAAGGTGTCCGGAAACGCCTGACACACCATCTTGGCAACACGCGACAATTGGCTATTGGTAAAACCGGCCACCGCATTCTGCTCATGAACCAGCACCGGAATGCCTAGAATACGCGCAGCCAAACCACCCGGCCCTGCCACATAACCACCAAAGCCGGCTACGGCATCGACTTTTAGCTGCTTCATGTATTTCATGGCACTAAAAGTCGCTTTCATGATTTTAAAAGGGGCCAAGGCCTTACGCACAAAACCATTACCACGCACACCCTGAATATCAATTTGATAAATAGGAATATTCTGATTTTTTAATAAACGATTTTCCATGCCTGCAGGCGTAGCCAGCCAAGACACTTCAATCCCTTGTTGTTGTAAATCTTTTGCCACGGCTAACGCTGGAAACACATGTCCACCCGTACCTGCGGCCATCATCATGACATGTTTAGGCTGTTTTTGCTGAGCGTCGGTCACGGTCTAATTCTTCAATTTAAAAAATGGAACAGGAAATCTGATTTAAGTGGTCAATTGTAATCACAATTGTAGGGCCTTGAAAGTTTATTTACTTTATTTCAACAAGGCATTAATTGTTTTTTTCATACGATTTTAAAGTTTAAACTAGTTTTGTTATCAGGCAGGCATTTTTCCTTAGACTTAAGTGACATATAAACACAATTTTAACCCTCTTTCATTTAATCTTTCCCTCACGGTATTTGTTAGATCTATTTGTTTTCCAGGATTTTCTCAACAATTCCTATTCATTCGCCAGTTTAATTGCTCTATTAACTTATGCCTAAATCATATAAATCTTAATAAAATTTTATGTTATCCATATCGCTATATACATTTTTTTAGCTGTATTAGCACATTGATTGAATGGATTAAATCATTATAAATGTCAAAAATATCAATTCATGACCTATGGATTATTTTGGCCGGCTATTTGGCGGCTATTCATGTCGGGAAACTTTCTGCGGTTATTCCCATTTTACAACAGGATTTAGGTCTCAGCTTTACGCAAGCCGGTTTTTCCCTGTCTCTGGTTCAAGGCGCGGGGATGCTGTTTGCCTTGTGTATTGGTGCATTGTCAGAAAAAGTCGGTTTAAAACGCTGCCTGATCTTGGCGTTGATCATTTTAGGCCTCAGCAGTATGGCAGGCCTCTGGATTCAGCATGTCGCGGCGTTGTATTTCTTCCGTTTTACTGAAGGGATCGGATTTTTAACCATCTCCTTATGTGCCCCTGCCATTCTCAAACGTATCAGCCGAGCTGAAACACTCAATTTTAAAATGGGACTCTGGAGTTCCTATATGGGGGTTGGTGTCAGTCTTGCTGTCTTTACCATTCCCATGTTGCTTGAATACCTGAGCTGGCAAAGCATTTGGGCCATTTTAGGGAGTCTCTGTCTGCTCATTGCAGTGATGATTAAACGGTATTTATATCTTGAAGCGGTCACACCGGTACAGCCGAATCACCCGCAAGCCGGCACAGAAAATACCTCCTTCTGGCAAATTATTAAAGTGACCCTGACTCACCCACCGATTTTGTGTTTGGCCATTATTTTTGCCTGTTATACCAGTCAGTGGATAACCGTGACTGGATTCTTGCCTACCCTGTATGTCGAACATGGGATTGACTTAAAAGTCGCAGGGGCTCTGGTCTCGATGGTGGTGCTTGCCAATTTAGGCGGTACCTTTGGCGCAGGTATGTTGCTGCAAGGTGGCTGGAAACCCAAAACCCTGTTAAGCACAGGATTTATCGCCATGCTGTGCAGCAGTTTGCTGGCTTTTGCGGCAAGCTCTTGGCTGTTATTTGAATTACAGCTTGTGAGTGCCGTACTGTTTTCACTCATTGGCGGGATGATTCCGACCACAATTTTTGCGATTACCCTGCGCTATGCACCGCATGCCAATGCCGCAGCCGCCAGTGTCGGTCTGGTTTTACAGGTTTCAGCCTGTGGGCAATTCTTTGTACCTCCTCTGAGTGCGGCACTGGTATCCACGACACAACAATGGGCCCATATCGCGACAGTCACAGCCTGTCTTTCTATCTTAGGAATATTGATGACGCTGCTTTTATTTAAGCGTTATGCTCAATAAAAAAGAGCCTCAGATGAGTAATGCCAGTCAGTTAAGAAATTGACTAGAATTTTCTTTTTTAAATTCATGATCATATTTGACAAGTAGAAAAGTCATCCGCAACTGTTTGAGGCAGGACTAGATTTAAAAATGATTGTTTCTGCGACAAATTTACTAGTCGATGGAGGCTGACGAGTTTTGCGGTGAGGAGTGTTGCTCCGCAAGATGCCTTCCTTGCGAAGCTTCGCTTCTCATTTGGGCGAAACCAAAGTAACAAATTATTTACAAGAATTTGATTTATAACATTAATACTCCGCATTGAATGACTAAAAAATTAAAGAGTCTATTTCTAAACTCCTTAACTGATCAGCATTACCTCAGATGAGGCTCTTTTTCTGTCTGGTTTAAACCTGCTGCGAACGGCCTGCCTCTAATACAGCAAACAGATCATCGGCAATTGAGGTTCCAAACTGGTCATCAATTTCACGAATACAGGTTGGGCTGGTTACATTAATTTCAGTGACATAATTACCAATCACATCCAGTCCTACAAAAACCAGACCTTTTTCTCTAAGATAAGGGCCTACTTTTGCCGCAATGGCGCGGTCATTTTCAGTCAGTGGACGTGCTTCTCCCAGACCGCCTGCCGCCAGATTGCCGCGCACTTCACCATTTTGTGGAATACGGGCCAAGCAATATGGTACTGGCTCGCCATTAATCATCAGGATACGTTTATCGCCTTCGACAATTTCAGGAATATAACGCTGTGCCATAATCGGCTGGGTACCGTTATTGGTCAGCATTTCAATGGTTGAACCAATATTGATGCCATCCTGATACAGGCGGAAAATTCCAGTACCCCCCATGCCATCCAGCGGTTTCACAATCACATCGACCTGTTCTTTGAGAAACTCACGAATCAGGCTTTGCTGCGAAGTCACCAGTGTCGGAACTTGCAGATGCGGGAACTGGGTCGCAACCAGTTTTTCATTACAGTCACGCAGGCTTTGTGGCTTGTTAATAATCCATGCACCTTCGCGTTCTGCCTGCTCCAGAATATAAGTGGTGTAGACAAAATTCATATCAAAAGGTGGATCTTTACGCATTAACACCACATCATAAGCAGCGATGGATTCTTTCTTTTTTTCACCGAGTTCATAATAGTGATCATAGTCTTCAAACACCTGTAGCGGCGCTATCAAACCAAAAGCTTTGCCCTGCTCAATATATAAATCTTGTTGTAATGCATAACCAAGCTCATGCCCACGGCGTGCTGCTGCCCAAAGCATGGCCATGGTCGAGTCTTTCTTCAGGTTTACATTTTCGATGGGATCCATCACAACAAGTACGCGCATGTGTCTCTGCTCTTTTTCAAAAAATGACTTAGCAAGGAGTATAGCTTGTGTGGATTCTTTTGTTTATGGTGATTTTGCATGACTTGTTCTGTATAGATTTTTAGATAAGTACTGAGGCAGATTGAGCTCAAAAGGAGGTTTGCCATGCAACAGGCAATTATCGGTTTTCATTTGGATGAAGAACAGCATTGGGTTGCAGAGCTGGCCTGCGGACATGGCCAGCATGTACGGCATACCCCGCCGTGGCAAAATCGGCCCTGGGTGATGACCGAGCAAGGTCGCAAAGAAAAGCTTGGCATGCTGCTGGATTGTAAAAAATGTGAAAAGTGCGAAACTGAAACCTGAACCTATAAAAGTGTGATGTAGCTGACTAAAAATAATCTCGCACAGGATTTGCTAATTGCAGTCACTGCGTTTATGCTTTTATTGCTCAAACATGCAGCGTATTTTTTCAGGGTGGACTTTGCTCACACGGCTCGTCAAACAAATCTGGTTGGTGATGCTTATGGTTTTTGCCATAGGCTGGAGCAGTGTGTCTATTGCTTCTGCAACAACCATGCATTTGGTCATGTCGTCTGAACAGATGAGCAGCCATTGTCTGGATATGGTAAAAGCCTCCACCTCTCATGCTATGCATGAATCTGCGCATAACTCAGATCAAGACCTGACACAGGCTGACTGTTTTCCGGATATGCCACAGCACTCACAAGACTGTCTGGATTGCAGTACGATGGCCTGTCAAAGCCAGATGAGCGGCTTGCAAATTTCAGTCCCTGAACTGACAGTATTCGACCATCATTCTCTAGAAAGAACCCTCCTCCCAACTTATCATGCCAAACACCTTGCCGGTTATTGGCAGGAAATCCTGCGCCCACCCAAAACTTAATCCTGAATATTCAATTTTTTATTAATTAAGGATTAAGTGATGTTAATTAAAATTCCCCAATGCCTATGTCTGGGCATTTGCCTGATGTCATCGTCTGCAGTTTTTGCAGCTGTTAAAGAATATCATCTGGTCATTGATGAAAGCCCGCTCAATCTCACCGGCAAGACGGTCAAACGGATTACCGTAAACGGAAAATTCCCTGCCCCCTTGCTTGAATTTGAAGAAGGTGATGATGCGGTGATTCATGTGCAAAACAACCTGAAAAATCAAGATACCTCGCTGCACTGGCATGGCCTGCTCCTGCCCGGCCTAATGGATGGTGTCCCTGGATTTAATGGTTTTCAGGGTATCAAACCGAAGCAGTCTTTTACTTATCGTTTCAAGGTTCGTCAAAACGGTACCTATTGGTATCATGCGCATTCCAAAGGTCAGGAACAGGACGGTTTATATGGTGCCTTGGTGATTTATCCCAAAGCACAAACACCGGTGCCTGAGCATGAAAAAACCGAGCGGGATTATGTGGTGATGCTGTCGGATTTTCATGAACAGGGCAGCCAACAGATTCAGAATAATTTAAAAAAATCGGCCGAATATTATCAGAATCAGCGTGAAACCGTGGGCGATGTACTCCAGCAGGTAAAACGTGACGGTCTCAAGGCCACCTGGTCAGATCGCAAAATGTGGAACCAGATGCGCATGTTGAAAACCGACCTGTCTGATGTCAGCGGTTATACCTTTTTAATCAATGGCAAAACCCCGCAACAGAACTGGAGCGGCCAATTTAAACCGAATGAAAAGGTTCGTCTGCGATTCATTAATGCCTCGGCCATGTCGTTTTTCGATGTACGTATTCCCCAGCTTAAAATGACCGTGGTTAGCGCCGATGGACAAGCTGTACAGCCGGTCGCTGTAGATGAATTCCGTATCGGAACTGCTGAAACGTATGATGTGATTGTGGAACCAACTGCACCTCATTACCAGATTGAAGCCGAATCGATCGACCGTTCAGGCTTTGCCATTGGCAGCTTGCACAATGAGGCTGATCCAGCGACACATCCGATTCAATTACCGACGCCACGTCCACGTGCCTTATTGACCATGGAAGATATGGGACATGGCGAACCGCATGACATGTCTCATACCGCACACAGCAGTCAGACCACGAAATCTGCAACAGATACGCCTAAACATGATGAGCATGCCCAGCACGACATGCACGCAGGTCACAGTGCTATACCCAAGACAAATCCGTCTCATCCACCGGTTGAGGGTTGGGTCAATATGTCTACGCCTGCAGGGCATAAAGCATTGCAATATCAAGACCTCAAAGCCCTGACGCCACAAACCGATACCCGAGCCGCAGAACGTGAACTGGTGATTCGTCTGGGTGGAACCATGGAACGTTATATCTGGACCATCAATGGTAAAAAATTCAGTGATGCCGAACCATTGCAGGTGCAATATGGCGAACGGATCCGTTTGAAATTTATCAATGACAGCATGATGGCGCATCCGATGCATTTACATGGCATGTTTATGCAGTTGGAAAATGGTCAATCTGCTGCACAGATGCCAAATAAACACACCGTGATTGTGCCACCTGGAAAAACGCTCACAACCTTATTAACGGCAGATGAACTGGGAGAATGGGCGATTCACTGCCATCTGCTCTATCACATGAGTGCCGGCATGATGAATAAGCTGATTGTGGCACATGTGAATGACGATCAAGCTTCTCATGCTTCGCCGCAACAAATGCCGTCAAAGCCAGCAGTGGATCAAGGAGAAAGCCATGCACATCACTAAGCTCTTTTTAAAATCGGTATTAAGCAGTGCACTGCTCGTGGCGAGTTTCGGTATATTGGCAGCGGATCATCAGGATCATCAGGATCATCAGGATCATCAGGATCATCAGGATCATCAGGATCATCAGGATCATCATCCTAGCAAAACCGCAGTACATCACAGCGCTCCTATTGCAGTGCCGGATCTACGCTCACATACCCAACAAGCTCGATCTTTATCTGATCAAGAATCTGTAGGGCACGAAAAACCTGTTGGCGCTACTGCGGAGCATGACCATCGGAAAGAACATGGTGCACAGATTTATAGCCAAGTCATTCTGGACCAGAAATGGCAAATCAATTCAGCTGGAAATGGCGCTTTTAAATCAGAGAATGAAGCCAGAATTGGTACTGATGAAAACAAGGTTTTTCTCAAGCTGCAGGCAGATAAATCTGAATCGAGTCAGGCTGACTATGCGGCCGAAATCCTGTATAGCCGTAATATTTCCGATTTCTGGGATGTACAAACCGGTTTGCGCTACCGTCAGGAAAATATAAGCCAGCATACAGCTTCCCTACAAAATGAACGTTTCGATGCAGTGCTTGGACTGCATGGCCTGGCCCCTTATTTTTTTGAAACCGATGCCTATCTCTATGTCGGTGAAGATGATTTTGTCGGATTCAAACTGGAAACAGAACGTGACCTGTTGCTGACTCAGAAACTGATTATGCAGCCCTTTATTGAACTGGATATCATTTTCAATGATCAAGCTGCGAGTGCGAAAAAATCTGGTCTGAGTCATGCGACATTAGGATTGGAAACCCGTTATGAGATCAGTAAAAAAGTCATGCCTTATCTGCAGGTTGGCTATGAATATAGCAAAGGAAACAAACAGGCTGTCTGGCAGCAGGCATCCGGCTCTGACCGGGTCTGGATCTATGCTTTAGGACTTAAAATGATGTTTTAAGGACGGATTATCATTTTTAAGATAAAAGGTAAGACCACGACGAAGTATGAAAAACCCATTCATACTTCGTCGGCTGTTATTAAATTGACTCAAGAGAAGGAGGCTGTGTATTGTCCAGAGAAAGCATTGCTACTGCCTGCTCTCTGTTTCTATTCCTCACTCTGTTTATCATTACTTTTGGCAATCAAGGTGCCTAACATAATCATAAAGGTGATTACCCCACCAATCACCAGACTCATCAGCCCAATTTCAAGCATAAAGTCAAGATTCCCGACTTCCCGGTGACCCCAAAGGAAATGCAGACTCTTTCCAAAGATAAAGTTGATGGCATAGATAATCAAAAAACTCATTATGGTCGAAATCAGTAAAGTGACGATCAGGTTTTTCCAGATTTTACAGCCGACTAGCAGGATAATAATCGTTAGGCCTACAACTGCAATAATGGAGATTAATAAAACACAATTCCAGTAATCCATGAGACTCACTCTTATTCTGGTTTTAAATTAAAATTAAGAAATTCTTATAGTTAATTTTTCCATGTGTTTTTAATATAGGGGCCTTTGAATAGCTGAACAATGACCAGAACTATCTTAAACAAGCCAGCTACAAATTTACCCAATGTTATAAAATACATTCACTTAGAAAAATATTGCCGCGTACTGGTTCAGTTTGATTAACATAAAGTAACGTAAGTAAAATGTATGTTTGTTGTTTTGCTTGAGTAAATCTTTTATACAGTCAGTCATACTAAAAAAATTGACCAGCACATATTTAAAAAGAAAGATCCACCCATATTTATAAGAAAAATAAATAATAAATATAAAAAACTTGAATATTTGCTGATTTAGGTTATGCTGTACTCAACTAGAAAAAAGTGTTGTTTAGTTAAACTTCTTTAAGTACCGCAGTGTTATTTTATAATCCTCAGTTTTTTCAGATCTTTATTTCAATTCTTGTTGTTTTTCAAAGTTATCCATAGTCATTTCAATGGCTAAAATTATTAAAAATTTGATAGGTTATATTATGTCTACTACAGTTACCGGTACAGTGAAATGGTTTAACGAAACTAAAGGTTTTGGTTTTATTCAACAAGAATCAGGTCCTGACGTTTTTGCTCATTTTAAAGAAATTAGCAGTTCTGGCTTCAAAACATTGTTTGAAGGCCAACGCGTTTCTTTCAGCGTAGTTGAAGGTCAAAAAGGCCCGAACGCGATCAATATCGTTGCGCTATAATTTAGCCCAGCAATAAAAAAAGCACCTTAAGGCATTGCTGTCCCACAATTTTTCACAAGAGGAAGCTCATTTGTGCTTCCTCTTGTTTTATGGGTATTTTATCGGGTGAAAATAAAGCTTTTAAAGTTCTTCTTTCAAACAAATTCACTTGAATTATTC
>NZ_VOYD01000011.1:0-94514 GCF_013420435.1 Acinetobacter sp. YH01008 | reverse complement strand
GGACCAGAGTGGACGAACCTCTGGTGTACCGGTTGTGACGCCAGTCGCATCGCCGGGTAGCTATGTTCGGAAGGGATAACCGCTGAAAGCATCTAAGCGGGAAGCCTACCTCAAGATAAGATTTCCCCGAGACTTTATGTCTCCTAAAGAGCCGTTGAAGACTACGACGTTGATAGGTTGGATGTGGAAGCATAGTGATATGTGAAGCTGACCAATACTAATTGCTCGTGAGGCTTGACTATACAACACCCAAACAGTTGTTGTATAAAGCTCGATTGATTCGATATTAAGCAAAATAGCTTGATTCAGAAGACCGTTAGTAAGACAATGTTCAACTCAGATATACCTGTTAATGTATTCTATTTGGTACGAAGTAAGGCAAACACTACAAAAAAGTAGTTAAATAAGACCCGAACAAGTCCATAACAGTTGTGCTGGCGACAATAGCAAGAGTGAACCACCTGATCCCTTCCCGAACTCAGAAGTGAAACCTCTTTGCGC
Source organism: Acinetobacter sp. YH01008 (assembly GCF_013420435.1). Classification (NCBI taxonomy): domain Bacteria; kingdom Pseudomonadati; phylum Pseudomonadota; class Gammaproteobacteria; order Moraxellales; family Moraxellaceae; genus Acinetobacter; species Acinetobacter sp. YH01008. Next base: position 94,013 of record NZ_VOYD01000011.1, on the reverse strand, counting down.
TGATGGTAGTGTGGGGTTACCCATGTGAGAGTAAGTCATCGCCAGCTCATTATTCAAAACACCCTCAAGCCAAGGCTTGGGGGTGTTTTTTTGTGTGCGGAGTTTATAGCAAAATTAAAAAGTAAAAATAATATTCTGAATTTACTCAAAACACCCCTTAGCGAAATCGTTAATGGGTATTTTTTGTTCTTGTAAATCAAATATTTGAGAATTATTAATTTGGGAAATATAAGAATTTGAAAGCCAGTTCGTATGTTTTTTGGTAAAACTGTGTTATAAAAATTAAAACGGCATAAAAATTGCTTATAGAACAAGATTTTTAATTAAGGGGGTAATAATGAGACTATCAGTGGGCTTAAAAATTGCGAACTCGCTGTCATTAACTCCACAATTGCAGCAAGCAATTCGGCTATTACAATTATCGAGTCTGGAACTGGAACAAGAAGTTCAACTGCAACTTGATAGTAACCCTCTATTAGAAAAAGTTGAAGAACAGATTACTCTTGAACGCTTATCGACACTTGAATCAAATAATGAACACAAAGACCTAACTAATGAGCTCAATGCGGATCACCTTCCCGATGACCTACCTGTAGATACCGATTGGGATGATGTCTATACTCATCAACCTACCAGCTTAGGTGCGGCTGAATTCGAAGAGCGCGAAGACAATCGTCAAGGGCATCAGAGCTTACAGGAATATATGCTTGAGCAAATTAACCTGTTAAATTTTTCACAGCTTGATAAATTGATCGCTTATTGCATTGTCGACTCCCTGGATGACAAAGGCTTTTTAGATGCTGAGCTGACTGAAATTACTGCATCGGTACAACATCTTCTATCTTCGATGGGGAGTGAGGAGGAAATTGAAGATGATGAAGTTGCGGTCGTATTAAAGCATATTCAGCGTTTAGATCCGGTGGGTGTAGGGTCTAGAAGTTTGGCAGAATGTCTATTGGTTCAGCTTGATCATGTACCTGCCTCAACGCCTTGCCGAAATGATGCAATCAAGCTTCTACAACATTATGAATTACTGATTAGTAATGAACTGCCAAAATTAATTAAACAAACCGGGCTAAATCCAGAGCAGTTACGCTGTGCGGTAGATTTATTAAAAACTCTGAAACCTCACCCGGGCTTGGAATTTGAAAATAAAGAATCGGATTACCAGGTGCCAGATGTTGTGGTCATGAAAAAGAATAACGCTTGGCATGTCAATTTAAATCCGGATGTACTGCCAAAATTACGTGTCAATCCTTTCTATGCCAAAATGATTCGTCGTGCAGATCAAAGTGACGATAATCAATATTTACGTAACCAGATGCTAGAAGCAAAAAATTTCATTAAAAGCGTTGATGAGCGGCATAAAACATTATTAAAAGTGGCAACCTGTATTGTCGAACATCAGAAAATGTTCTTGGAAATTGGCGCTGAAGGGATGAAACCTTTGGTTTTAAGAGATATTGCCGAAGAAGTAGAATTGCATGAATCGACCGTATCTCGTGTGACCACCAATAAATATATGCTGACGCCGCGCGGCTTATTTGAATTAAAATATTTCTTCTCGAGTCATGTGGGTACGACTTCAGGTGGAGAGGCTTCATCTACAGCCATTCGTGCCAAGATCAAAAAACTGGTTTCTGAAGAAAATGCCCGTAAGCCTTTGTCTGATAATGCAATCGCCAATATATTGAAAGATGAAGGGATTGATGTGGCACGACGGACGGTGGCGAAATATCGTGAATCGTTACATATTCCTTCATCTTCTGAGCGAAAGGTCTTGATCTAAAATTTAAAATCTGGCTATTCTAAAGATTCATTATGACAGCATAATGAATCTTTTTTCTTTTGAGGAACAGTGAAAATGATTTGAATCAGTGCTTAAAATACATTTTTTTTAGTTATAAGTTTCTGTATTTAAATTGTTTTATATTGTGACTCTTCTAATCCTAACGAAGGTGAGGGATAGAACTATGCAAATAACAATTCGTGGACATCATTTATCTATTACGCCAGCAATTGAAGAACGTATAAAAACCAAATTTTCACAGATGACCAAGCATCTTGATCAGGTGAATAGTATGCAAGTGAAGCTCTCTAAAGATCATCAAATTGATAAACGCTCCAGAAAAGGCAGTAGTAATCATATCGCAGAAGCGATTATCCGATTGCCGGGCATCGAGTTTTTTGCCCATGCCACAGCAGATGATATGTATACTTCCATTAAACTTCTGACAGAAAAATTAAAACGCCAGATCGATCGATATCGGGAAATACATTTACAGCAGCATGCTTTGGCTTTGTAAAGGACAAATGATGAAAAAGAGGTTTTAAAAGCCTCTTTTTTTTATATATATAATGTATGGATCCATGAATTATTTTTGCTATTTATAGTAAAATGGCTCGTTTTACACCCTTAGTCCTATAAGAGGTCTTGTGATGAATAATGAACAGCTCGCTGAAATTTTAGAAGCCGCTTTTCCCGAGGCGGATGTTGCTGTGAGTGGTCAGGGCGGAAAATTTGATCTCCGTATTGTGGATGATCAATTTGAAGGTAAGCGTCCAGTTGCACGTCAACAAGCTGTTTATGCTCCTCTCAATGCCCATATTGCCAGTGGTGCAGTTCACGCAGTGACAATTCGAGCAATGACAAAAGAAGAATGGCGCAAAGCAAGCTTATTTGGAGCTTAATAAATTAATGGATAAATTTTTAATTCAGGGCGGTATCAAGCTCGAAGGTGAAGTGCGTATTTCTGGTGCTAAGAATGCCGCGCTTCCATTATTAGCAGCAATGATTCTTGCCGATACGCCAATTACGCTCAAAAATGTTCCTGATCTGAAAGATGTGAATACATTGGTGAAGCTAATTGCCGGTCTTGGGATCACCATGACTTATGAAGGTGATACCGTTACTGCGGATACCTCGACATTAGATAACCAGTTTGCACCATATGAGCTCGTGAAAACCATGCGTGCTTCTATTTTAGTGCTTGGCCCTTTATTGGCGCGCTATGGCAGTGCAAAAGTGTCTTTGCCGGGTGGTTGTGCAATTGGTTCACGTCCTGTTGATCAGCATTTAAAAGCGTTGGAAGCTTTGGGTGCAGAGATTGAAGTTGAAGCAGGCTATGTGCATGCCAAAGTCGATGGCCGTCTTAAAGGTGGCGAAGTCGTTTTCGATATGGTGACTGTCGGTGGTACAGAAAATATTCTGATGGCTGCAGTCTTGGCCGATGGTGTGACCACAATTCGCAATGCAGCACGTGAGCCTGAAATCACTGATCTTGCGCAAATGCTGATCAAGATGGGGGCCAAAATTGAAGGTTTGGATACCGATACGTTAATCGTGACTGGTGTTGAAAGTCTGCATGGCTGTGAATATGCAGTGGTGGCTGACCGGATTGAAACGGGTTCATATCTGGCGGCGGCTGCAATCACAGGTGGTCGTATCAAAACCACACACACAGATCCATCCCTCATGGAAGCTGTGCTGGATAAATTTGAAGAAATGGGCGCAGAAGTCACTCGTGGCGACGACTGGATTGAGTTAGATATGCTGGGTAAACGTCCGAAAGCCGTAAGCTTCCAGACCTTGCCACATCCAGAATTTCCAACTGATATGCAAGCCCAGATCATGGCTGTAAATGCCATTGCTGCAGGCTTTGCGACAATTTCAGAAACGATTTTTGAAAACCGTTTTATGCATGTTCCTGAGTTGGCCCGTATGGGGGCAAACATTCAGGTCGAAGGTAATGATGCTGTCGTAACTGGGGTAGAAAAACTTTCTGCCGCACCCGTAATGGCAACAGATTTACGTGCTTCTTTCTCTTTGGTACTGGCAGCACTTGCCGCTGAAGGTGAAACACTGATTGACCGTATTTATCACATTGACCGCGGTTATGAAAATGTAGAAGCAAAGTTACAAAGTTTAGGTGCCCAAATTAAGCGAGTAAATTAATGAGCGATATGAGAAACGATGATCCAAACTTTGACGTAATGGGCAATTTTGATCATGGTTTAACTTTGGCATTAAGTAAGGGTCGTATCTTAAAAGAAACATTGCCACTGCTTGAAACAGCAGGGATTAATTTACTGGAAGATCCGGATAAATCACGTAAACTGATTTTCCCCACTACGCATAAACAAGTTCGTATTTTAATTTTACGTGCTTCTGATGTGCCGACTTATGTAGAAAATGGTGCAGCCGATATTGGTGTAGCGGGTAAAGATGTATTGATGGAACATGGTGCGCAAAATGTCTATGAACCATTAGACCTGAAAATTGCGGTTTGTAAATTGATGACAGCTGGTAAAGTCGGGATGCAGCGTCCTAAAGGTCGTTTGAAAATTGCGACCAAGTACGTGAATTTAACCCGGCAATACTATGCCAGCTTGGGTGAGCAAGTCGATGTGATCAAGTTGTATGGTTCAATGGAACTTGCACCATTGGTCGGTCTGGGCGATTACATTGTCGATGTGGTCGATACTGGTAATACCTTACGTGCCAATGGTTTAGAGCCACTTGAAGAAATCTGTAAAGTCTCTTCACGTTTAATCGTCAATAAAGCCAGCTTCAAACGTAAGCAAGCCTTGTTAAATCCGATTCTGGCTCAGCTTGAAAAAGCAGTCGAAGAACGCGAAAAGGCAAAACAGGCTTAAAATTGATTGCTTAAGAAACCGCCCAATCCGGGCGGTTTCTTATTTCTCTATATATCAGATTCTATTTAAATCCTTTCATCAATTTTACCCAAAGCTATTTTCAATAAAACTCATAGAGCTAGAGCACTATGTCTGCCGACAAAAGCCTAGAAAACAGGTAAACTAAAGCCTTCGAATTCAAACCTGATGGGTAAATTGATGCGACGTTTATCGACCCAAGATCAAAACTTCAAGCAAGCATTTGCTGACTTGTTGGCTTTTGAGACTGTGAATGATCCTGAACTTTTAAAAACTGTAGATCAAATTATTGCTGATGTTCGTCAGCATGGTGATGCACATGTTCTTAAACTCACTCAACAGTTCGATCGACATCCGGCGCATCAATTTTCAGAGCTAGAACTGACACAAGAGCAGCTCAAAGCTGCCTTTGAAGGTTTAACGACTGAAGTTCGTGAAGCACTGGAATTAGCTGCAGCGCGTGTGCGTGAGTTTCACCAGGCCCAAAAACAAGATGGCTGGACTTATGTCGATGCTTTGGGGAATACGCTCGGTCAGAAAGTGACTCCACTGGATCGTGTCGGGATTTATGTGCCGGGTGGTCTGGCATCTTATCCATCCTCAGTACTGATGAATGCAGTGCCTGCACATGTGGCGGGTGTCCCTGAAATTATTATGGTGGTGCCTGCCCCGAATGGTGAACTCAATCCATTGGTATTGGCTGCTGCATATTTGGCTGGCGTAACACGTGTCTTTACGATTGGTGGTGCACAAGCCGTTGCAGCACTCGCATATGGTACAGAAACCGTACCACCTGTCGATAAAATTACTGGTCCAGGTAACCGGTTTGTGGCTGCAGCAAAACGTGCGGTGTTTGGTCAGGTCGGTATCGATATGATTGCAGGCCCTTCTGAGATTCTGGTCTATGCCGAAGGCGAGAATAACGCTGAATGGTTGGCGATGGACTTATTGTCACAGGCTGAACATGACACTGTGGCACAAGCCGTTTTCATTACACCTGATGAAGCACTTTTAGATGCTGTTGAAAAGTGGATTGAAAAACACTTAGAAGCATTACCGAAAGCAGATATTGCACGTACTTCAATTGAGAACCGCGGTGCTTTGGTATTGGTAAAAGACCGTGCTGAAGGTGCTGAGCTGATTAACCAAGTGGCGCCAGAACATCTCATGCTATGTTTAGATGAAGCACAAGAGATGGCAGAAGATATTCGCCATGCAGGCGCGATTTTCATGGGTCGTTACACCCCTGAAGCGATTGGTGATTATTGTGCCGGGCCAAACCATGTCTTGCCAACTTCAGGTACAGCACGTTTTTCATCACCGCTGGGGGTTTATGATTTCCAGAAGCGATCAAGCCTGATCATGTGTTCACAAGAGGGTGTTAAAACCTTGGCGAAAACAGCAGATATTTTGGCACAGCAGGAAAATCTGGATGCGCATGCGAGATCGGCGCGTTATCGTTACCAGTAATTAAAAATATAAAACCTCTCCCTAACTCTCTCCTACTAAGGAGAGGGGAAATATTATAAAGAATGAATATTCCTCTCTCTGAATGAGCTTTAAGCATTGTTTTAAAGTGAATGTAAGAGAGGTTAGGAGAGGGAACTTTGAGAATTTAAAAATGAATATCACCACAGAACAAATGCGTTTTTGGAGTCCTGACGTACGTGAATTAGAACCGTATACGCCGGGTGAACAGCCAAAAATCCAGAATATTTTAAAACTGAATACCAATGAAAATCCGTATCCGCCATCGCCTAAAGTGGTTGCGGCAGTGCAGCAGGTATTGGCCAATTCAGCTGATGTGCTGCGTCTTTATCCAGATCCTGATGCATCTGAACTTAAACAGGCGATTGCGAAACAGCAACATGTGCCTGTAGAGACGGTTTTTGTCGGGAATGGTTCGGATGAAGTTTTAGCGCACATTTTCAAAGCATTCTTTGTTCAAGAACAGCTCTTGCTTTATCCAGATATCACCTATAGTTTCTATCCGGTATATAGTCAGTTCTTTGGGGTAAAAACCAAAATTTTACCACTCAATGATGACTTTGAAATTGTGGTAGATGATTATAAACAGGCCAATGGCGGTATCATTATCACCAATCCGAATGCGCCAACCAGTATTGATCTTGGCTTGGGTGCGATTGAAGAAATTCTGCAAGCCAATCCAGATTCAGTGGTGGTGATTGATGAAGCCTATGTCGACTTTGGCGCTGAATCGGCAGTCAAGCTGGTTGAGAAATACGAAAACTTAGTGGTATGTCAAACTACATCGAAGTCGCGTTCTCTTGCAGGATTACGTGTGGGTTTTGCCATTGCTCAGCCACATTTAATTGCAGCACTTGAAGCAGTCAAAAATAGTTTCAACTCTTATCCGATGGATCGTTTTGCCATTGCGGCAGCGGTGGCTTCTTTTGAAGATCAGGAATACTTTGAAGCACAAAATCATAAAGTCATTGCCAGTCGTGAAAAGTTGGTAGCCCAGTTGAATGAGCTTGGTTTTAAGGTATTACCTTCGAGTGCAAACTTTATTTTTGCCAGATTCGTATCTAAAGATGCAGGTGAACTCGCGAGTGAGTTACGTGAGCGTGGTATTATTGTGCGTTATTTCAACAAACCTCGTATTAACCAGTACTTGCGTATTACGATTGGTACAGATGAGCAAAATCAGCGTTTAGTAGATACGCTAAAAAATGAGATTTTGTGTAATTAAAATCCTTTCTAGCCTCCCGTTTTAAAGGGAGGCATTCTCACCTTTATTAAAGGTGAGAAGCATTGCTGCGCAAGGGGGGATTTGTAGTAAAAAGCGAACCTTAAAATTCACTTTTTATTTATTCAGGCTGATACCAGGTATTTAACAGATCCAGCATCGCTGAAACCTTATCAAAGCATTCTTGATATTCCGCATCACAATCTGAAGAAATGGTAATACCACCACCGGCCCATAAAGAAATATCTTCCTGATACTTTTGAATCGAGCGAATCAGAATATTCCAGGAGCCAGTGCCATCGAAATTGAAATAGCCCATAGAACCACAGTAAGCACCACGTGGTGCACCCTCAAGTTCTTCAATAATCTGCATGGCCCGAATTTTGGGTGCGCCTGTAATCGAGCCACCTGGAAGAGCAGACATGAGTACTTCAAAAGGATTGATATTTGCTTTTAAAGTCGCTTCAACTTCACTGACCATATGATGAACTTGATTGAAGCTTTCAATACTAAATAATTTCGGTGTTTTGACCGAGCCTGTTTCGGCATAAACACTTAAATCATTACGTAATAAATCCACAATCATGACATTTTCTGCCTGATCTTTTTCTGAGGCTTTTAGGGTCTGTCTGGATTGTTCATCGAGCACTGGATCAGTAAAACGGGGCATTGTGCCTTTAATCGGTTTGGTAATAATTTTTCGCTTCGTTTCAAAATCAATGAACAACTCGGGTGAGCAGCTTAATAATTCAAAATCACCAATACGCAAATAACCCGCATAAGGCGCTTCGGTTAATGTCCAGAAGGCTTGGGCGGTTGCTAAGAGGGAACCTTGTGCGCGACCATTAAATTCTTGTGTCAGATTAATCTGATAGCAGTCACCTGCAATAATATAATCCTGAATTTTCTGAAATGCCTTGCTGTAGACCGTTTTGGTCCAGCGTGAAGTACAAGGGCTTATTAACTGAAACGTCGGACGAATTTTATTTTGATTAAGTAAGTTCTGAATATAATCGAAGATCTGCTCTGCCTGTGGATCATCACTATAGAACATCCATCCCTCAGAGCTTGGTTTAATATAGGAAGAAAATTGACCGATAAATAAACCAGGTTGAGAGCGGTCCGGATACTGAATATATTGCTGAGCCGCATAATCATAGCCAACAAAACCGACATAACCTCCATGAAATCCATTCTTTTGAAGATTTTTTAATGCATCGATTGCTAAATTAAATTCAGATGGGGTGGGCTGGTATTGTTCAATCCCTGTTCTTTTAAAAGACTGAATTTGTGATGTTGGCGCAACAAAATATTCTTGAGCGCAGCAGGCAATAAAAGGCTGACCATTATTATTTAAATACACCAGATGATCCAATGTCTTCAATGCGGACAATAGATCTGCAACCAGACGTGATTCAAACTTTAAGGGACGATGATAGAGAGCTTCGGTCATTCAGTTATGGGGAGTTCGGGATGACTTACTATTTTATATCAAGAAGACGAGAAAATATTTTTAAATCATGAAATACCGTTTATCGGTAAGCGACAGATTGCGACCAACGACAGTTGATCAAAAACTGACTCGACGTTAATTTAAGTGGGCTAGCAAATTACTCAAGGAAAGATGTTTAAGCTGTCAGAAAATAAAAAATACAGCCTCAACACTGAGTAATTCACAATCAAAAAAAATAGTACTCTTGGGAGAGTAAACAATGAAGAAATTCACAAAATTAGTTCTAGCGACTTCAGTTGCATTTAGTGCCAATGCGATGGCGATGCAGGCAATGGATGAGGCATCTCTAAGCGAAACAACGGGTCAGGAAGGTATCTCGATTGGTATCGGTATTTCAAAAATTGAAATTGAAAAACTCTATATTCATGATAATGATGGTTATTCTGGAGCTGGTGGTACAGGTGCAGCAGGTGCGATTGTTATTGAAGCAAATGGTAAAGGTGCAACAGCTGCTCACGGTGTAGTAGTTGGCGCTAACTATGACAATAATGGTGCATATTTATTGCCTACACGTAACCTCGCTGACTTGAAAATTGACTCTGATGCTGGTGGTGGGAATCCATTCATTAATATTGCAGCAGCAGTATCTGGTTTAGATATTCATATTGGTCAAATTGGTGTTGTGGCATCTGGTGATGAACCAGCTGCAGATGCAACGTCTATTCGTCGTGGTGGTCAAGGTACGACAAATGCAATTTTATCTGGTTTGTCAATTAAAACAGGTCCAATGTCTGCAAACATTCAATTGGGTGCAGCACCTCAAGGCGCAATGATTAAATTAAATGCAAATATGATCGGTGGTCTGGAAATTAAAGACCTAGGCATCTTGGATAATTCAACGAAAACTGATACTCGTGCTGCAGGTGAAATCTTCATTGAAAGTATCAAACTAACAGATGCAAACTCTAGAGATCTTGCGTTAAATCAGTCTATTAGCGTATTTGGTGAGGAAGCGGCATCTAAAGGTTATATCCGTATTGTTAGCACGAGCGGTGCACATGATAATTATGTGAAAGGTATTCATTTAGGTAGCCGTACTGCTGCATCAATCGGCGATATGGAAATCCAAGGTTTACAAACTTATTTCAGCCCTGAGCTAGGTCAATACGCCCCAGGTGCGATTATTACGATTGCTGGTCACTAATCTTCATTTAAAAAAAGCGCGTGTTTACACGCGCTTTTTTTATGACTGAATCATTTATCCAAAAAATAAAAAAAATGCTGTATTTTTTTGAAAAAGAAGGTATCTTTCTAGTTACAGGGAAGTAGAGTGAATGCTCTATAAAAAGAAAAATAGGCACATCATGCCAATCATAAGAAAAGTTAATAATTATGTTAGAGATCGCGTTGGGCTCGGCATTGATGTATTACGCTGCCAAAGAAGCTCTGGATATCAAAAAACAGCCCTTGGGTGCTGTTCACTATACTGAAGTTCTCGACTCAAGAAATGACTCTTTTGTGCGTATGCACCGTGAAGCTGTACAAGTAAAGCCTGCACTTCTGGATCAATTTCAGGGCATTGTACGTCAAGCCTATGACTATAGTTGTGGTTCAGCAGCCCTTACCACCCTACTCAATGGTTATGTCGGTACGCAGCTGGATGAGCAGCAAGTCATGAGTGGGCTGATGAAATTCGGTGAAACGGATAAAATTGTTGAACGCCGTAGTTTTTCTCTGCTTGATATGAAGCGCTTTGTGTCAGCCCTAGGGTTGGAAAGTGGAGGCTATCGAGGGGAATTCAAAGATTTAGTTAATCAAGATCAGCCCGCCATTGTTCCGATTTCCTATGCAGGATTTAAGCATTTTGTAGTTTATAAAGGTTATAAAAATGGCCGAGTTTATGTTGCAGATCCGGCACTTGGTAATATCAGTTTTGAGGAACGGCGTTTTCAGGATATTTGGGAAAATAACACTTTGTTCCTGATTAATGTACCTGAACAATATCGCAAAAATTTTCTAGCATTAAAAGAATCAGATATGCGCCATGTAGAAGATGCTACGATCAATCGCTATGCCTTGGTTGACATGCAGTATCCACAATTTTATATGGACAAAATTGCTGATAAAGCTTCTACGATCCGTATGGACCGTAATCGTAATACAGAGTCAGAAAAATTTGGGGAATATCAACATAACTTCCTGAGACTGTATTACAAGAATAAATAAAATGAAAAACAGTAATAAAAATTAAAATGGTGAAATGGATATGAACAGTAAATGGATGAACAAGACGTTCTTGGCACTGAGCATTCAAATGGTAATGGGCGTTGCATTTGCTGCAGAAGAACCAGCACTAGGTGAATACGAAACGGTTGATGAGGAAGTTGTCGTTGAAACTGCTGCATCTGTACCGGCTCAAACCGGGCAGGTCGAAACGCAGGCTGCAGAAGAGTCAGAACTAGGTGAATATGAAGCAGTTGAAGAGGCGGTCGTTGAAACTGCCGCACCTGTAGAGACTCAGGCTGGCCAAGTCGTAGATGCATCTCAAGCTTTACAGCAACAAGAAGGAGATGCTACTCAGGCAGCTAATCTGGAAGAAGTATTTACGTCAAATGAACGCCAATACTCTCTGATAAAACAAGGCGAAATTTCATCATATTACGATATTGATTATACCTATTATCGAGACACTCAACTTGATATAGAAATGGCTCAGGGCCAATTGTATCAACTACGTGTTCAAGAAAATGCAACACATAGTATGACCAATACTTTCACTTTCCAATATGGCGTGAAAGATAACCTGACCTTAACTGCATCCTTACCTTTAGTGGCCAAAACTGACTTGTTGAAAGATACCTCTACTGCGGGTTTAGGTGATATTAGTTTGGGCGCTCGCTGGGAACCCTTTCCATTAAAAGCGGGTCGTCTGCCTCTGATTTTATTTGCAAATTTGTCGACTAAAACGGGTGACAGTCCTTATGAAATTAATGCCGCGACAGATCTAGCAGCAGGAAAGGGCTATTACTCTGCTGGCGTGGGTGCCAGTACGCGTAAATACATTGATCCAGTCGTATTGTTTGCATCTGTTTCTGCGAACTATGGTTTTAAAGAATCAGGCCTGAATCAGCGTCGTGGTTATCGAATTATTGAAGAGTTTGAACCGGGGATTAGTGGAGGCTTTGCCTTTGGTTTCGCATATTCATTTAACTATGACGTTTCGATGACCATGTCCTATCAGCAAAGCTTTAATACCGGTGCGGAATTTAGCTATAACACGGGTGAAAGTTATTCTGCTGCGGATCAGACCAGTTCTACCTTTGCAATTTCCTTAGGTGTGCGAGTCTCTCCAGAAACCATTGTTAATGGTACCGTTGGCCTAGGGCTGACCGAAGATGCACCGGATGTTTCGTTGGGATTATCATTCCCACTTGATATTTTAGGTTTTGGTAAAAAAATTAGTTAATAGGGGTGTCGTATGAAAAACATTCGACTTAGCCCGTTATTAACAGGAATTATTCTTGCGGGCTGTTCAAGTTATACCTTTGCACAATTGGGAACCAACCTTTCAGTTGATTTACGTGCACTATCCATGGGGAATGCCGTCACTGCAGATCCTCCAGGGGTTAATGCGGTCCACTTTAACCCGGCTGCACTGACTAAAATTAATGGGCTGCAAACCGAACAGCAAATCATTGTGGCTAATTTTGATATCCAGCGTGAGTTTTCAGTACCCGCCGGATATAACGTATTTGGCTATTCTGATGATCCTATTGTCTGTAATGACGGTCCTGAAGTTTCATCTGATTTGTGTACCGATTTTAAAGGCCCGGTCAAAGGCGATGTGGAATATGTCAGCCTTTATGTCCCTTTTCTGAAAAAAATGGTGGATTTAGGGGAAGGTCTTCCTTTGACTGCACCGACCATGGGGATCGCATACAATCCACCTGGTTCTAAAGCGACCTATGCGACTGCTGTTTATGCTCCTCTCATGGCTGGTTTTGGTCATGAAGATGGTAACCCGGCAAATTTTATGGGGCAGCAGGTTGCTTTAGAGCGGATTACCTATCTGTCTCCATCTATCGGTTATGAGGTCAATGACCAGCTGTCGATTGGTGCTTCTATCGGGATGTCTTATCAAGCCATCGGGATGAAAACGGACTTGCGTTTCCCGAATGAGTTGATCGGGATGTTGCGTATGATCGACGAAGTTGTGTGTACGCCGTTTAAAGAAAATTCCGACATTATTACAGATATTCTTTTGCTCGGGATCTGTAATGCGGATGAGGGGATGAATCCATTTGGCAAGTTTGGTCAAATGCAACTGGAGCTTGAGCAAAACTTAAGCCCAAGTTATAACCTGGGAATATTGTGGGAACCGCGCGAAGATTTTAGTTTTGGTATGGTCTACCAAAGTTCTGCGAAAATGCGCTTAAAAGGTAAATATCATATTGATAATGCCAAAGCCCCTCAGGAAATGATCAAAGGTTTGATGACCTCGCCAACCGGTCAGATTCTGGCGGCTATTCTTGGCTTTCCAAATTATATACCATCAAGTGAATCAGGTCTGGTGTCGATGGATTTTGAATATCCGGCGCATTTTCAGGCAGGTATCAAATATAAAGTGATGCCAGACTTGCAAGTCAATTTTGATATTGGCTGGACAGATTACAAGGTCTGGGACGAATTTAAATTCGAATTTGACCGTACCATTTCAGCCCTAAAAATTGCCAAAATTTTGTCTGCTAATGTCACTGATTCTTCACTGGCTTTACCTATGGGATTTGAATCGCCGTGGAACTTTGGTATTGGTATTGAATATGCCGCTACAGACCGCTTGAAGCTTCGGGCAGGTTATGAACCGCGTACCAGTGCTATTCCAAAAAATAAGCGTAATACCATGGTGCCGATCAATGGTGCACAGCTCTTTGGTTTAGGTGTAGGTTACCGTTTCGATGCAGACACTGATCTGGATCTCTCGATTGGTTTCTTGCGCAGCAAAGATCAAATTTCAGCCAATACCAGTAGTTTAGCCAACCAGACCGGCGTGAATAACCTGTTATTGAACCCATATGCAGGTTTAAACGTAAAAACAGATACCAAAATTACAATTTTAGGTTTGAATTATCGCACTCGTTGGTAAGGGAAAAATGATCAAGACAGGGAACGTTGGATTGACAGCGGTACTGGCATTAAGTCTGGTATCCGTGTCTTTTTATACAAGCGCTAAAGAATTTATTACGATTATTGGTCCGGATGGACGACCATTAGTCGTACCCCGTAATAATGCAGAGAAAAAAACTGAGGACAAATCTCGATTGTCGAAAACAGCAGGAATTGCAGCAGTTCATTCCACACCTGTAAAGCAAGACTTAGAAAAAGTGCCCGTCGTAGAAAATGGACAAGTTAAACCTAAGCATGGCCATAATATGGTTGTACAACCAGTACAACCAGTACAACCAGTACAACCGCATATTGCACAAGCACAGATTGAGTCTACACCACAATTAATACCTGAATCTAAAGCTCCTCAAATTTCTGATGCTGAAACTGGATCTTCTGTTGCTACCATACAAAAAACGGGATTTAGCCAGGTTGAAGGCATTGAATATGTAGATAGTGAGTATCTGGAAAATAAAGAATTTAATTTGGAAGGCAAAAAACGTTTCTATAGCATGCCCGAAGGAGTAGTAGATAAAAATATCGGAACTACCCGCATCCAGACAATTGAACGTGAAAAAGGGGTGGGACAATCCGTATTAAAATCCTTGTTTCAAACTCCAGAAGTAGATTCCGGTCCTGTGGTACTGGCTCAAAGTTATTATCGTATTTCACAGTCGGAGACTATCGATAGCTTGGGCATGCAGTGTTTTACTGATAAGAAAATTAAAAAAGCGAAAGAAATCAGCCTTAAAAAAGCAGTTAACCTGTGGCCTCGTGCGCCTCTTAAAGCAGACGAATTTGATTTTGAAGTGGTCAAGCTTCAATCCGATATCCAGAATATTCAGATCAACTCTTATGCCTCTAGCCAGAAAAATCCAACGTATTATTGGCCTTTTGTTGTATTTTTAGACAGTCGTGGCTGTGTGCTTGAAGGAGCGGGCGGTTTTAAAAATCAGGAAGGACAGGCGAATATTATTCAACATGAGCGTATCGAAGGGGTTCTCCAGATTCCTGCACAAACTGAATATGTATTATTGACGCCTTTGGCCTCAGCAATCGATGTTGAAGACAAGATGCTGACAAATCATGGACAACTAAAATTAGTCGCCATTCGATAAGGACTATTCGAGTATAAGAATATGAAAAATAAAATATTATTTCCATTTGCTATAAGTACACTTTTAATGGCACTGAGCGGATGTGGTGGGGAAAGTGCCAATGTTATAAAAGAACCAGGTGATGAAGCTACGGAAAATGGTGCTTGTACCCCCGGTGAAACTAACTGTGTGGAATGGGGGCTGGAATATCCGCTTGATGGTTTAAATTTCAACTGTAGTGGCGATACAGAAAATACGTTTATTACCTTATTTGACAGTAAAAATGGGGTAGCTTCTGGAACCTGCCAAAAGACCGATAATATTGAGTTTTCTATTCAAAGTTTTGGTTCGAATAAGATTAATTTAGGTCAAATAAAACTCAGTGATTATGCCAGTTTTAGTGCCCAGACCCAGCTGCCACGTTTAAGTGTGATTGATATTGCGAGTGGGATTAGCGGACGCCGGGTGGGTGATTTGGTGCCTACTGATCCTACCGTTCAGGTGGCCATGCGTCTGGTTAAAATTCTGCAAGCTTTGGCACTACAAAAGGGAAGTATTGTTAATCCATCTGATGTGCAACCTTTATATATTACTGAAGACATGCGCAAAAACCTGGCTAAAATCAGCGGAAATATCAGCCTGACTGATGCCGATTTGGCGACCAAAATTAAAGATTTTATTGATATTAGTCAAATTTCTGATGAGGTCGCTTTTGCTACAGTCAAAAAACTGGTAACCATTGCCAACGCAGCTGTGTATCAGCCAGAATTTTCATTATTTTCAACATCCGGCGTGATTGGAAGTAACCTGACGGGTTCAGATGGACTGGTGGGTTGTAATCAAAGCCCTTGTGATATTAAGAATAAGAATACTAAATATTTATTTGGCCATTTTATGCTGATTACCGATCGCCAGGGCTACACCTTTGGCAGTGGCCTGCAATGGCGTGATACTCAGTCAAAAGTGGCGAAAGAAAATTTATCCTCCTTAGGGGGAGTTAATGCTGAACTCATCCGTAAGGTGAAACCGGTACAAATGACCGCTGATCCACAAAGTTCATGGATTCATCCAACCAGTAAAACCATTAACACGCCTTATCGCCTGAATGTCGCAAATAATGCGACTCAGCTTGAGTTATATCAAGGCAGATTATTGAATGATTATGTGATTGCGGGTAAAGAAGCTTTCTATAAGGTGGTGACTGATAAAAAATCGCTGGATACTTCCGATCAAGCTAACTTGGGATTGTGGCGTTTGCAGGCCGATGGTGAAAACTATACGGGAAGCATTGATCTCTACAAGATTTTCCCGATTAGTTATCTGGATCGTCAGGTCTTTAAAACAGCGCAGAACGTCGCAGATGGGGAGAAATACATTTTCCCAATGTATGCCAATCTGGAATTTAAATTTACAGATACCACTGTCAGCCCAATTACTTTAGGAATTGTAATTGATAGTAATGGTGATGTACGCACCAATATGCAATCCTCTAATAATTTCGCGACTGATCCGGTGAATGGCTGTCAAGGCGATGTGTTGGCAGATACGCTCTTAGATCATCAAGACATACAACAATACCGCCTCGGAACTTTGGGACGTGCATTTGTCGCTGATAAAGCGGTTTCCATGCGCCTGATTTTGGCCAATGAAAAGTTTGGTAATATCAATGGTGCATTGGTAGGGGTAGACTCACGCATCCAGTCTTCACCGGATTCTAGGGATTCGATTGTGATTGGCGGTGCTCTGCTGAATTTGTCCAATGTACTGGATACTGCTGCCGGTCAGAACGGGCGGGTCACCTTCCTGAATTCGGTCGGAGACGGCGTGCAATGGGCCAATACCTATGCCAGTTTTCAGAAAGTTTATAATAACAATAATAAGGATTTAACGCCTGCAGATACTCAACTGGCCAAACTAAATGGCGGGTCTGTTGAGTTTAAACTTGCAGATTGTTATCGCGTCAAAGCTAAAGCGTAATGTCCCATAAATAAAAAAATCCCATCTGCGTATGGGATTTTTTTTATGCATGTTAGATTTAACCCGTGTGGTCTAGACGCGTGCCTAAGGTTTCCAGATGCATTGGGAAAGTGTTGCTTTTACGATCTTCAAAATAATGTCTGAGGGTATGTTCTACACTCGGGAAGGCAAGTTCAGTCCAGGGAATATCTGCTTCATCAAATAAACGTGTTTCGATGGTCTCTTCACCCGCACCAAATTTTCCATCAATCAGATTGGCTTTAAATAGCACATAAATCTGACCAATACGCGGAATATTATACATACAGTAAAGCTTTTCAATGTCTACTTCAGCTTCGGCTTCTTCGCGGGTTTCCCGTGCAGCCCCTTGCTCCATGGTTTCAAACAGTTCCATATAGCCGGCAGGTAAAGTCCATAAGCCGTAGCGTGGTTCAATGGCACGACGGCAGAGCAGTACTTTGTTTTCGAATAAGACTAAAGCGCCACAAATCACTTTCGGATTAATGTAATGAATAGAGCCGCATGAATCACATACGCTGCGAATTTGCTGATCGCCCAAAGGAATTTTAGCAGTGGTTTTATGTCCACAATTCACACAGAAGTTCATATTCATCATCAATGATAAAAGTATGCTCAGGATAACTGAAAAAGCAAAATTTGGCATCATTTCTCTCCCGTCCTGACTAAAATCAGCTATGATGAAATTATGATCATCGTCAGGGCTCAAAGAATGGATGCATGTGAATTGACACAAAGGTTGCAGCAACGCTTACGTTTTTCCAAGCGTATCCGATCTGCGCATGCTGCCGTGTTGATTGCAATTACAGATGAAGCTGATCCCAAAGTATTGCTGACACGCCGTTCAGCTTATTTGAATAATCATGCCGGAGAAGTCTCATTTCCGGGTGGCAAGCGCGATCCACAAGATACCAGCAATATTGTCGTGGCTTTAAGAGAAGCCTATGAGGAAACGGCACTCAATCCTTTTGATGTACATTTAATGGGTGATTTACCCATGCAAAAAGCCCGCAATGGCATGCTGGTCAAACCGATTGTGGGACTGATTCCTCCGCAAGTGAAGCTGATTCCACAACCGACAGAAATTGACCGGATTTTCTTTGCTTCATTGCAGCATTTGCTTGAAGTGACACCCACGCCTTATGAAGTTCGCTTTGCCCAGCAATCTTTATATTTTCCGAGTATGCGGGTAGAAAATGAAGTGGTTTGGGGATTGACGGCACGTATGCTGATTTCTTTATTTCAATATGGGCTGGATTATAAAAAAGACTGGCCATTCCTGCTCAATTCTCCAGCCTTTAAACGCTCCAAATTTTTTTAATCATTGAACAGGATTTTATCAATGTTGTATAAATTTCAGGGACATATACCCACCGCTATACATCAGCCATGGGATGGCTGGGTAGCACCGACGGCAACGGTGATTGGACAGGTTGAACTTGGGCGACAAGTCAGTATCTGGTTCGGTGCCGTAGTACGTGCAGATAACAGTAAAATCAAATTGGGTGACTTTAGTAATGTGCAGGAAAATGCAGTACTGCATACGGATGCCGGCATCGAGATGAATATTGGCAATTATGTGACAATTGGGCATCAGGCCATGCTGCATGGTTGTACCATTGGCGATAATAGCCTGATCGGGATTCAGGCGGTCATTCTGAACCATGCGGTGATTGGCAAGAATTGTATTATTGGTGCCAATGCCCTGATTCCTGAAGGCAAGATCATTCCGGATAATTCGGTGGTGATGGGTTCACCGGGCAAAGTGGTAAAAACGCTGGATAAAGACAGTATTCAAAAGCTGAAAATGAGTGCCCTGCACTATGCCGGGCATTTTCAGAAATTTCAGGATCTGGAACAAGTTCAGCTTTAATACGATGTTCTAGAAAATCATGATAAGCCTAGAATTTTCTAGGCATTTTTGTATCTGTTTCGGGAAAATCTCGCGTAGCGGATATGAGTGGAGTATTATATCCGCGTTTTTTATATTCTCTGAATTAAGGTTGTGCATGAAAGTGCTGGCATTGGAGACTGCCAATGAGCAGTGTTCCGTCTCTGTGATCGATGATACTCAAGAACTATTTTTTCAGCTTGATGCGCGCGCCAAGGCACAAACGCAAACGATTCTCCCAATGATTGAACAAGGTCTGCAAGATCTTGGGCTGGCGATTGGTGATTTAACCGCGATTGCTTTTAGTCGTGGTCCGGGTTCTTTTAGCGGCGTGCGGATTAATGCCGCAGTCACGCAGGCGCTGGCCTGGTCAAATGATGTGCCGGTGATTCCGGTGTCGACTTTACAGGCCTTGGCGCAGGCAGCTTACCGTGTACATGGTCTGACTGAAGTTTCTGCCGTGTTAGATGCACGCATGAGCGAAGTTTATATCGCGAGCTATCAACTGGATGCAGAGGGGATCATGCAGCCGGTCGATGAAGAACAATTATTAAGTTATGCCGAAGGCAGTCAAGCTGTTCGGTTTACGCCGGTGGGCTCTGGTGCTGAGCTGGTACAAACTGAAGCTTCAATGTATAAAAATGTGCATGCGACCGCACAGGATATTGCCAGCATCGCACGTGCAGCAGCACACACAGAAAACTGGGTCAGTGCAGAATTGGCGCTGCCGGTGTATTTACGTGATAACGCGTGGAAAAAAATTCCTGAACAAGGCAAAGCATAATTAATTAGGATAAAGCATGGATCTTTTACTGCTACTCAAAGCGGCAATCATGGGTATTATCGAAGGTATTACCGAATTTTTGCCGATTTCCAGTACTGGCCATTTAATTTTGGCATCAGAATTAATGAATTTCTGGACCAAGGAAAAGAGTGATGTATTCGTCATTGCCATTCAAATGGGTGCCATTGCAGCGGTAATTTATGAATATTGGGCCCGTCTTTGGGGAGCAGCAACCGGAATTGTCAGCGGTGAGCCACAGGGTCGTCGCTTAGGCATTGGCCTGATTTTGGCCTCGATTCCAATTATATTGATTGGACTGACCTTGGGGCAAACGGTCAAACAGTTTCTGTTTAATGATATTGCCATTGCCATTGGTTTGATTGTGGGTGGCCTGATCATTATCTGGATTGAAAAACATCCGCCTCAAGTTCGTGCACATGAAGTTGAAGATCTCAGTATTAAAGATGCCATCTGGATTGGTCTGATTCAGGTCTTGTCCTTGATTCCGGGAACCTCTCGTTCAGGTGCGACCATTATCGGTGCGATGTTTTTAGGTGTATCACGTAAGGCCGCGACTGAATTTTCATTCTTTCTGGGTATTCCGGTCATTATTGGTGCCGGCCTGCTGGATCTTTATCAAAGTTATGATGTGCTAAATACTACTGAAGACTGGGCCGTGATCGGGGTCGGGCTTCTGGTTTCTTTTATTTCGGCACTGTTACTCATCCGCGCGCTGGTGGCTTATGTCGCTAAACGCGACTTTATGATCTTTGCCTGGTATCGTATTGCTTCGGGTCTGCTGATTTTATTATTTGCCTATACAGGTTGGAAATTATGGTAAGCGCGATTCGCTTATATGCCGAATCTGACGATCAACAGAAAGCACAGCACTTCGGGGCTGTGCTTTCTTCTCGTGGGGTGCAGGTCGAAATTGAAACGGTTGAAAAACTCAATGCACGTTTCTTTCGTCTGAATCCTGAACTGGCCTTATGTGTGGATGAGAATGGACTTTGGCTTTGTGCCCATGGCATGAAAATGCAACCGGACTGGCAAGCCGAGACCGGACGTTTAAAACGTGCATCTTTAAAATCTGAAATGATTGCACGTGCCTGTCATTTAGCCGAGAAACCGAGCTTGATCGATGCCACCGCGGGTCTGGGACATGACAGTTTATTGATGGCGCATTTAGGTGCCCAAGTCACGCTGGTCGAACGACATCCCATATTATTTACTTTACTTGAAGATACCCATACCCGTGCACAATCTGATGTATTTCTGAGTCAAGTCGTATCACGGATTCAACTGGTCTTTTCTGATTCAGCCGATTATCTGAAGCAGCAAGCCGAGCAGCATCGAACTGTAGATGTGGTCTATCTGGATCCGATGTTCCCGCAGCGGGATCAGAACCAGCAGGCGGTCAAGAAACAGGCGCAAGTCAAAAAACAGATGCAGCTCTTGCACATGCTTTTGCCTGAAGATGGCGAAATGGATCTGGGAGATAACCTGTTGGAATTGGCGCAAAAAATTGCCAAACGTGTGGTGGTCAAACGTCCACGTCTGGCGGTGTTTTTGGCAGAAAAAGAACCTCATCATCAATGGCAGGGTGATGCCTGCCGTTTTGATGCATATTTTCAGCATGAACTTGTGGCTGAATAAGATAATTGTTTCAATATTAAGCAAGGATTTGTTGTATATTTAACAATTGGCATTGATAAAACCGTTATCAAGCATAAACTTATTCAGCACCTTAGCGAGCCACTGATCTCCTTGAAATTCTATGATCGACTTTAAACCCTCCATTAATTTTTGGCACGATTTTAAGAGCAACCAAATTGCCGGGATGTGGTTATTTCTGGGATCTCGGCGTTCATTGCAACTGGTTCGTCCAT
The DNA here is from genome assembly GCF_013420435.1 of Acinetobacter sp. YH01008. Lineage (NCBI taxonomy): Bacteria > Pseudomonadati > Pseudomonadota > Gammaproteobacteria > Moraxellales > Moraxellaceae > Acinetobacter > Acinetobacter sp. YH01008. The sequence goes on along the minus strand of NZ_VOYD01000011.1, from coordinate 72,357 downwards.
CGATCATGCAATTGGTGTTCTGGGGGATTCTGGGTGGTTGTGCCAACAGCCTATTTAGCTGGCTCAGTTCAGGCCGTATGGGAGATTTTAACTCTCAAGGTCTGATTAGTTATGCACTTTGGCCTTTTATTGCGCTGATTGTGGGTATCTTTCTGTCGCAACGGATCAATAACCTGCGTTTGATGCTGGTGCCGGCATTGTTATGGCTGGTTTTAGATACTCATATCATGCTGTTCCAGTGCCTGATTCAATATCTGGGCGATCTGGACTATCTGCCTTATATCCTCTATGACTATATTCCGACCCTGTTTGTCATGTTATTTGTCTGGCAAAGTCTGGCTGTGGTCTGGGTAATTTCACGTGAATTAAAATGGCCGTGGTGGGAACGTGCGCTGATTATGCTGGCGACCTTGTTTACGCTGGTGGTCTGGCAAATTTCAGTCAAAGATCAACCGATCTGGAAAGTCGAAGAAATTCCACCGAGCTTTGCCGAAGATGCATTTTATGCGCAGCCAATTTTGCTGAACAAAGCCCTGGAAAATATCGAATACGGTGAATTTGCCCAATCGCACTGGTATTTTATGGGCGTGGCTGGCGCAAGTTATCAGGATGTATTTCATTCTGAAATTGAGAGGATTAAAGAGCAGTTTGATACCCGTTTTGGCACTTATGGCCGTTCTATTGCTTTGGTCAATCATCCGGCGACACGTACCACCATGCCGATTGCCTCCAAAACCAGTATGGAACTGGCATTGCGCCGTATGGGCCAGCAGATGAACCGTGAAAGTGATGTGTTATTTTTATATATGACCTCTCATGGTCTGCCAAATGTGTTTGAAATGGAAAATGCGCCGCTGGATTTGGCCCAGGTCGATCCAAAATGGTTACGTGAAACGCTGGATGCAGCAGGCATTCGCTGGCGTGTGATTGTGATCTCGGCCTGTTTTTCCGGCAGCTTTGCTTCGGCCCTGCAGAATGACAATACCCTGGTGATTACGGCTTCGGCCGCCGACCGTCAGTCTTTTGGCTGCTCCAATGAAGCGGATTATACCTATTTTGGCCGTGCATTCTTTGATGAAGCGATGCGTGAAAATAGCAGTCTGCAAGCCGCGTTCGAACAGGCCAAAGCGACCGTGGCAAAATGGGAGTCAGCACAAGGCTTTGAGCCTTCAGAGCCGCAATGGGTGATTGGCAAAAATATGCAATTGATGTTGCCACAGCTGGAACAACGTTTATTTCCGCAAACCAGTACGATGACACAATCACCTTAGATCAATGTCATCAGTAGATATGCTGCAATCATAAGGAATATGCCATGGAACTCGTACAGAACAATAGAAGCTTTGAAGGTGAACAGCGGATTTATCGCTTTGATTCGAAAGCACTGAAAACATCCACCAAATTTGGCATTTATCTGCCGCCTCAAGCCCTAGAAGGTCATAGCTGTCCGGCATTGTTTTATCTGGCAGGCTTGACCTGTACCGAGGAAACCTTTGCGATTAAGGCACATGCACAGCGTCTGGCAGCACAATTGGGCCTGATTTTAATCACACCGGATACATCGCCACGCGGTGAAGCTGTGGCAGAAGGCGATCACTGGGATATTGGTCAGGGAGCAGGTTTTTATATCAATGCTACCGAAGCGCCGTGGGCTGAACATTATCAGATGGAAAGCTTCATCGTCGATGAACTCTATGCGCTGGTCATTGAAGAGTTTGTGATTCAGCCGGGTAAGATTGGCATATTCGGTCACAGTATGGGCGGACATGGTGCATTAACTCTGGCTTTTAAATATCCAGAAAAATTTAGTTCAGTTTCGGCTTTTGCACCGATCTGTGCACCAAGCCAATGTCCTTGGGGAGACAAAGCTTTCTCGAATTATCTGGGTGAAAACCGTGAAGAATGGCTCAAGCATGATGCGACTGCACTGGTTAAAGAGAAAGGGGCCTTATTCGCTGACATCCTGATTGATCAGGGTTTTTCAGACCAGTTCTATAGCCAGCTGAATCCGGCGCTGTTCCAGCAGGCCTGTGATGCCGTGAACCAGTCGCTGACCTTGCGTGAACATCAGGGTTATGATCATGGCTATTACTTTATTCAAAGTTTTATGGATGACCATCTACAGTTTCATGCGGTACAGCTTCAGCCTTAAACTCAAAACTGCTGGCACAAAAAAGCCCTACTAGATATAAGATCATCAGGGCTTTTTATCGCTTATCTTTGCCAGTCGGCTGTTAAATCTTCCTGTCCCATGCGGATCAGATGATCCAGAACCACATTTTCCAGTTTATCGAAATCGGTAGATTCATCGCTACTTTGGATGGTCACCAGCAAGTGCTCAGTCAGAGGAATTAACATCAGCTCTGCACTCGGAAAATGAATCAGGAACTGCTGGTCTGTTTCTTCGATGGTAAACTTATGCTTCCAGTGATTGGCCAGGCGTTTGGCAAGGCGCTGCGCCTGTTGAGTCTGGATCTGGGCGGTACTTTGCATTCTTACTCCTCTAAACTTTTTATCCTTGTCAGGACTTTAAACCAAATTGAAAGGCATTCATAAGCCTTAAAGCGTTACACAGCGTTTTATTCTTGCAACATCAAGGTCACAGTAGCCGGACTGGATTTGTTATAATGAGAAAAATCCAATTTTAGCTAGCCAGGTTCTCCCATGTCCAAGCCATATTTAATTGCACCTTCAATTTTATCTGCCGATTTCGCCCGATTAGGTGAAGAAGTCGAGAACGTCTTGGCAGCAGGGGCAGATGTTGTTCATTTCGATGTGATGGATAATCATTATGTACCGAATCTGACTTTTGGTGCAGGCGTTTGTAAGGCATTGAAAAATTATGGGATCAAAGCCCCGATTGATGTGCATTTGATGGTGAAGCCGGTAGATCGTATGATCGGGGATTTCCTTGAAGCAGGCGCCGATATCATTACCTTCCATCCGGAAGCATCTGACCATATTGACCGTTCTTTACAGTTGATCAAATCGGGTGGTGCAAAAGCCGGTTTAGTCTTTAACCCGGCCACACCGCTGCATTATCTGGATTATGTATTAGATAAAGTAGATCAAATTCTGTTGATGAGTGTAAACCCGGGTTTTGGTGGACAGAAATTCATTCCGATGACTTTGGATAAACTGCGTCAGGCCCGTAAACTGATCGATGCTTCAGGGCGTGATATTCAGCTGGAAGTCGATGGCGGTGTTACCCCAAGCAATATTCGTGCAATTGCCGAAGCGGGGGCGGATATGTTTGTCGCTGGATCTGCTATTTTTGGCAAGCCGGATTATAAAGCTGTAATTGATGAAATGCGTGCAGAATTAGCCAAAGTCGGTCAGGTTCAACTCTAATCGCTAAAAAGTAGTATGCACATAAATATGTGGATAACTTTATGGATAAGTGTGTAGATATCCATGTGGGTAACCATATGGATATGTTGTGTAAAATGTAATCATTTGTAGCCAGATTGATTATGCCTTAGACGAAATTTGTATAAAAAGAGCTCAAATCTGGTTCTTTTTATACCTTACAACCCCTCTTGTTTAGGGGTCGTTTATTCATCACAGGTTCATAATCATGTTAAATAAAAAGTGATCAATAGGTCTTGAAATTGTATTTCATTGTGTAATCTCTTTGCTCGTTATTTAAATTTAATGGATGTGTATAACTTGATATGCTGCACTTATTTTTGTGAAATTGTTGTTGCTGAATTTGCCTGATCATAGGGGGCTATTTCTGAATGATCATTTTGAATATCTACCATAATAACAGCAGCGACAAATGTCTTGAAGATTTGAGTAAGATCAGGTTAAGTTGCATCTCTAAGAGTCATGTTTTGTAAAAATAATCAGGTGTGCGTAATCTGGTTTTATAAAATTTTTTATAGGTAGGAGGAACGACCTCCCTTGTCTATTTCATGCTGAAATGCACAGGAAAAATCGTCAGGACGGCCTGATTCTTAGATAAAAGAGGAGGGCTGCATGGCCTGGATTGCACTTATATTCGCAGGTGTTTTTGAAATCGTTTGGGCATATTCCATGAAATTGTCCGAAGGATTTACCCGATTAACGCCAAGTATCATCACCATTTTCTTTATGATTCTCAGCTTTGCCTTACTGGCCTATGCCATGCGTACTTTGCCATTAGGCACAGCTTACGTGATCTGGACCGGAATCGGGGCTGTGGGTTCATTTCTGATCGGGATTTTAGTTCTGGGTGAGCCGACATCGGCCATGCGTATGCTGGCTGCAGTATTGATTATTTCCGGTCTGGTGCTGATGAAAGTATCTTCTTCATAATTTGTTTCAGCCTATCTCGGTGAACTGAGTTAAAATAGAAAATAAACTCCGCTGATCCGGGACAGGGTGTAAGCATGAACTTAAGTTATCTCTATATGGATTCTCCAGTCGGTCAGTTACGACTGGTCGCGAATGACACCGCACTGGTAGCTGTGCTTTGGGATTGTGAACAGCCGAATCGGGTGAAACTGGCGACCTTGGTGGAAGATCTGCAGCATCCGCTATTGATTGAAACCAGACGCCAGCTTCAGGAGTATTTTGCTGGTCAGCGCAATGTTTTTGACTTGCCTTTGGACTTTGCCGGAACCGATTTTCAGAAAAAAGTCTGGCAGGCTCTGCTGAATATTCCTTATGGCCAGACCCGAAGCTATCGCGATATTGCCGAGCAGGTAGGTAATGTTAAAGCAGTGCGTGCCGTGGGTGCAGCCAACGGGAAAAACCCGATTTCGATTATTGCACCCTGTCACCGGGTGATTGGCAGCAGTGGTAAGCTGGTGGGCTTCGCCGGTGGTTTGGATAAAAAAGAAATTCTGTTAAATATTGAGCGAACGCATTAAGATCGAAGTCTTAAAATAAATGAAAATTAGAATATGGAACATTCTATATTACAGATATTAAGTCCGCTCTGGTTCAGTGTATGGTGGATTTTTCTGCTGTTCTTTGGCGTGATTGTTTTTAAATTATTTAAGCCATTTTTAAAAGGGAAATTAGGAGAATTTGCGGTTGCTGCCCATGTCAAACTGTATTTAAAAGACCCTGAATACATTCTGCTGAATGATTTGACCCTTCCAGATGGAGCAGGTGCCACCACACAAATCGATCATCTGCTATTAAGTCCTTATGGCATCTTTGTGATTGAAACCAAAAACTATAAGGGCTGGATTTTTGCAAGCGCGCGTCAGAAACAATGGACCCAGAAAATTTATAAAAACAGTTATACATTTCAAAATCCGATTCATCAAAACTATAAACACATCAAAGTTCTGGAACAATTACTGACTGATATTGTGGAGCCAGATCTTTTGCATTCCGTGATTGTATTTATGCCGGATGCGGTATTTAAAACACCAATGCCGAATGAGGTATTTCGCGGTGCAGCTTGGACCGATTATGTGAAAAGTTTTGATCAACAGATGATTTCTGAAACAAAATTAAAACGGATACAACTGCATTTAGAAAAACAGCTTTTAGAAAAATTCTGGAAAACCAATCGGAAACATGTAGAAAGCTTAAAACAGCATAAGCAGCCTTAAAATGATTTATAGAATCAAAAAAATCCTTTGAATCATTCAAAGGATTTTGCATTTACATAGTTGAAGCTTTCAGTTTTTCGGTAATCTCGGCAAGAACTTTAATCCGCTTTACTTCATCCCATAAGGCTTTGGCTTCAGGATAATGTTTCGACATCATGCCCAGCCATTGTTTGTAACGACCGACCATGCCAATTTCAGTTTTGGCGGGGCCATTGATAAAACGAATTTGCAGTTCCAGCAGTTCATTCCAGTTCATCAAAGGTGCATCCGAATTTTGGCGGATACATTGGGTCAGGTCGGGTGTGGTCACTGCACCACGGCCAATCATCAGGTCTTCGCAGCCAGATTCCAGACGGCACTGTTTGGCATCGGCATTGTTCCAGATTTCACCATTGGCAATCACATTAATTTTCAGTGCTTCACGAATCGGTTGTAGCTGGTCCCAAAATGCAGGCGGGGTATAGCCATCAGCTTTGGTGCGCGCATGCACCGTCACCCAAGACGCTCCTGCATCTTCAATAGCATGGGCATTGTCCAGCATAAAGTTGCGATCCATATAACCCAGACGCATTTTCGCAGACACCGGAATATGCGCCGGTACTGCATCCCGCACGGCTTTGACCAACTCATGCACCACTTCGGGTTCATCCAGTAAAACGGAACCGCCGCGATGACGGTTCACGGTTTTCGCAGGACAACCAAAATTCAGGTCGATTGCCGGTGCACCCATTGCGGCAACTTTGGCTGCATTTGCTGCCAGCATTTCCGGATTATTTCCCAGAAACTGCACATGTACCGGCGTACCCGCCGCCGTCTTGCCATCATTTAACAGTTCCGGGCAGTAACTGTGATAAACATGATCGGGCAGGATAGAGTCGGTGACACGGATAAACTCGGTCACGCACCAGTCAAAGCTACCTACGGATGTCAGCACATCACGCATAATCGGATCGGTTAAGCCTTCCATGGGAGCAAGCACAAGTTTCAACGGTGCACACCTGTAAATTTAAAACGGTGTTATACGTTTTTTTAGCCAGCCTGTCTAGGTTGGAGGGAGAATTGAAATTTGAGAACTTGAAAATTGAGCTTGTGGAATGGATATAAAAAAGGCCTTTAATGTGGATTAAAGGCCTTTCACAGTGAAGCTTAAGATGGCTGATTCATATCCAGCTATTTTAGTCAGCCAGTTTTTCGACTTTCATACTCTCACGATAATACTGACAGCCCTTATACAACAAGAAGAAGCCAATCACTCCGGCAATGGCATTGACGATCGAAATAGAATTACCAACCATCATCGTGTTCTGAAAATATTTATCCGTGATCAACGCCACAGCGGTGGTTCCGATGCCTAAGGCAATCAGGTTTGATACCAGCAGGAACTTGGCAGAGACCTGTGCCCGTAACTGGTTTGGTGTCAGCATTTGCGTAGCAGCAGCGGATGCAGGAATCGGGAAAGTAGAGAAGAACATCGCCACAAAAATCAGCGCAAATGAAAGCTGCATATTATCGACCTGAGTAAACAGCACACTCGGAATAATCAGCGCCGCACAGCCAATGGCACCGGTACGAATTGCAGCATCACTATAGCCACGTTTCGAGAAGAAGTCGATCAGCCAGCCACAGAACAGGGCACCAGAGGTATTTGCCACTAAAATAATCGTCCCAAGGATATAACCGGTTTGACTCGCATCCAGACCGAAATTACGCATGTAATAGGCAGGTGCCCAGCCCAGCAGCGAATACAGCATCATGGTGTAAAAAGAAAAGCCGATAAAATGACAGAAAAAGGTCTTTTTATGTGTCTTGATAAAACCGATCGAATTTTTGAAAGAGGCTTTAATGACCTGACCATCCTGACCGACTTTCATGCCCTTACGTGCAGGCTCACGCACCGTCAAAACCATCAGCAGGGCCAGCAATACGCCTGGTAGACCCACAATCATAAAGGTAAGTTGCCAGGTTTTTACTTCACCAATGAGCGGTAAAGCCACGAAGCTGACATCTTTTAGCAGGCCAATCACATAGCCGCCAATCAGGAAAGCTAAACCCGAACCAATAAAGGCACCAATCGCATATACCCCGAGTGCACGGCCTAATTTATCTTTGGGAAATAAATCGGCAACGATTGAATAAAAGGCAGGGGAAAGCGCAGCTTCACCGGCACCGACACTCAAACGTGCAATAAACATTTGAATAAAGTTTTTACTGAGACCACAGGCCGCTGTAGCGAGGCTCCAGAATGCAATCCCGGTCGCAATAATTTTAATCCGGGACTTTCGATCCGCCAGCGCGGCAATGGGCAGACCCATAATCGCATAAAACAGAGAGAAGGCCAGGCCTTGTAACAGGCTGAACTGGGTATCGCTTAGCATTAAATCGGCTTTAATCGGTTCAATCATGAGCGATAAAATTTGACGGTCTACAAATGACAGAATGTAAGCCACCATACAAATGACGACCACATACCATTGGTAGGTGCTGCTTTCCGGTGGTGGTTCAATCTGTTCAGACAGCGGCACGGCCGTTTCTGTCGGTGTAGGCTCAAAACTTTGATTGGGCGGTTGAATCGTCCTTTCAACCATGTCTATGTCTAGCGATTTATCATTCATCATGCAACATCCTGTGCTGATCGTTTGAGATATTTATTTGATACTTTTAATTTATATATTATTTTTATTTTGTATCGTGTTTGATCAATCTAAAGTTTAATTGGATTGACGTCAATCTGTTTTTTAAGAATAGATACAAATAATATTTGAATCAAAAAAAAAGGAATCATAATGATTCCTTTTTTGAGTTTAAATGTTTAGCCGCGCTCAACCAGGGTCAAAATATCATAGGTTGCGACCAGTTCATTGCGCTGATTTTTGACTTTAATATCCCAGACCACCACACCATGTGGTTTCTGTGCCGGATCGCGCAGTGCTTTTGGAGTTTTCTGCTTACAGGTCAGTTCTACCTGAATGGTATCGCCAATTTTCACCGGCTCTACAAAGCGCAAGTTGTCCATGCCATAGTTGGCAATGACCGGGCCTGGAGCAGCCTCGACGAATAAACCGGCCGCGGCAGATACCACAAAGTAACCATGGGCCACGCGCTCACCAAACAGTGATTCTGCCGCAGCAATTTTGTCCATATGCGCATAAAAGTGATCACCGCTCAGGCAGCCGAAATTCACCAGATCGGCTTCGGTCACGCTACGTCGTGCAGTCAGTAAACGCTCACCGATACGCAATTCATCAAATGATTTTTTGAATGGATGCACACGGTCTTCAAAGACCTGAGCACCAGCCGTCCAGCTATGACCGACTTGGGTCATGGCATTCGGGGAACCTTGAATTGCAGTCCGTTGCATATAATGTTTCACTGCACGTAAGCCACCGAGCTCCTCACCGCCACCGGCACGTCCCGGTCCGCCATGCACCAGCAAAGGTAGTGGCGAGCCATGTCCGGTACTTTCTTTGGCACTTTCAGCATCCAGAATATGGACACGGCCATGCCATGGCGCAATTTTGCTCAGCAGTTGTTCAATATTTTCATCGGTATTGCGTACGATGGATGCTACCAGACTACCTTCGCCACGTGCGACCAGGTCAGCCAGCTGAGCCAGGTCAGTATATGGCATTAAAGTGACTACAGGTCCAAAGGCTTCAATTTTATGAATATTTTCTGCCTGAGCCGGTGCTTTGCAGACCAAGACTGTTGGTGGATAACATGCAGACTTCTCAGTATTTTGTACTTGAATCTTAAAGTCCTGACGCAAGTGACTACCGAATATAATCTCTGCATCTTGACTCAGCTGTTCAACTTTTGCCGCGACATCATGTTTCTGTTTGACGCTGGCCAAAGCACCCATTGTCACGCCTTCCTGAGCCGGATCACCGACAACCACTTTTTTCAGTTTTTCAATCAGACGACTTTGCACGGTATCCAGCAGCTCGGCTGGAACAAAAGCGCGACGAATGGCAGTACATTTTTGTCCGGCTTTGCTGGTCATTTCACGGAAAACTTCACGAACAAATAAATCAATCGTTTCATCATTGGCTTGCGCCGTCAAAATCGCACTATTGACCGAATCTGCTTCCATGGTGAATGGAATCGAGTAAGCATTTAAGTGGGGGTGCGAACGCAGTTTTTGCCCGGTTGATGCAGAACCGGTAAAGGTCACGGTGTCTTGGGGATTCAAATGATCAAATAAATCATAGATCTGACCACAAATCAGCTGTAGTGATCCTTCTGGCAAGAAACCGCTGTCATGAATGGCTTTGACCACTGCATGGGTCAGCTCGGCACCTTCTGTTGCCGGTTTGACAATACAGGGTACGCCTGCCAGTAAGCTAGGAGCGATTTTTTCCAGCATGCCCCAGATCGGGAAGTTAAAGGCATTGATATGTACAGCGACTCCGGCTTTCGGGGTCAGAATATGTTTGGCGCCGAAACTGCCTTGCTTGGACAGTGTAATCCAGGCATCTTCGACCCAAGCGGTTTCATCACTCAGTTCGCGGCGCACCAAACTCGAATAGGCATATAAGGTGCCAATTCCGCCTTCAATATCAATCCAGGCATCTTTACGGGTACAACCAGTCGCCTTGGCAAGCTGGTAAAACTCTTCTTTGCGTTCCATCAAATGCTGTGCCACTTGCTTCAGTGCATTGGCACGTTGATGAAAGGTCCATGTGGCAATAGTTGCACCTTTCTGTTTGGCATATTTCACCACGGCTTGGGTATCGATGCCCTGACTGCCGACCTGATAAACCGCTTCACCGCTAATGGCATGATAAACCGTACGTAAATCGGCTTGCGCTGCGTATTCCTGGCCGTACACCAGTGAAGATAAGCTTTTGATGGCAATAGGATTATGGGTTGATTCAGTATCTTGATAATCCGTTGTGCTTGAGCTGCTGTCTAACTCTAACATTGTAAAAACTCCATTTATGATACGTTTTGAGATGTATTTTAATTTTGATGTTTCATAATTTGTGTTGAAAAATTGAAAATGTCAATCATAAATCTGTATTTAAAAATGCGTAACAATAAAATAAAAAATATTAAATTATATAAAACAAATATTTATTAAAAATAAGGGGTGAAAATTAAATGATACCAATAAATAGATATTGATTTTAATTGCGTATCGTTTTAATTTGAGTGTATCAACACTTGGGATAAGTGAGGGAACAATGAATAATCAACAACAAATCTTCGATCAAAAGATTGAAAAGGATATTTCCATCGAGCCGAAGGACTGGATGCCGGATGCTTATCGTAAAACCTTGATTCGTCAGATCGGTCAGCACGCACACTCTGAAGTGGTGGGCATGTTGCCAGAAGGCAACTGGATTACCCGTGCACCGACCTTGAAGCGTAAAGCTGTGCTGATGGCAAAAGTTCAGGACGAAGCCGGTCATGCTTTGTATCTGTACAGTGCTGCAGAAACCTTGGGTGCGGATCGTGACGACATGATGGATAAGCTGATTGCCGGTCGCATGAAATATTCTTCAATTTTCAACTATCCAACCCTGAGCTGGGCCGATGTTGCCGCGATTGGCTGGCTGGTAGATGGTGCAGCAATTGTCAATCAGGTTGCGCTGTGCCGTACATCTTATGGTCCTTATGCCCGCGCTATGGTGCGTGTGTGTAAAGAAGAAAGTTTCCATCAGCGTCAGGGCTTTGAAGCCATGATGGAATTGGCCAATGGTACGCCGGAACAAAAGCAGATGGCACAGGATGCAGTGAATCGTTTCTGGTGGCCGGCACTGATGATGTTTGGTCCAAGTGATGATAATTCACCGAACAGTGCACAAAGTATGCAATGGAAAATTAAATTATTCAGTAACGATGAGCTACGTCAGAAATTTGTCGATAACACCGTGTCGCAAGTTTTGCAGCTGGGTTTAACCGTTCCAGATCCAGACCTTAAATTCAATGAAGCCACCGGACATTACGAATTTGGTGAAATTAATTGGGATGAGTTTTTTGCGATTCTTGCAGGCAAGGGACCGTGTAACCATGAGCGTATTGAAGCACGCCGCAAAGCTTGGGAAGGCGGCAAGTGGGTACGTGAGTCTGCAGCAGTCTATGCTCAAAAACAGCAGCAACAGTCACAAGCACAAAAAGTTGCTTAAAACAGTTTGATCAATATAGGGAATTTTGCTCATGAATAACAAAAATAACTGGTCACTTTATGAAGTGTTTGTGCGTAGTAAACAGGGTCTGAGTCACCGTCATGTCGGCAGCCTGCGTGCACCAGATGAGGAAGTCGCACTACAAAATGCCCGCGATGTATATACCCGCCGCAATGAAGGTATCAGTATTTGGGTGGTGAAATCTGAATTGATTACCTCTTCACAGCCAGATGAAAAAGCAGAATTTTTTGAACCCGCTCTGGACAAGGTTTATCGCCATCCAACCTTTTATAACATTCCAGCTGGCATCGAGCACATGTAAAGGGAAAGGTGAAGATTATGACAAATCAAGTATTGGCAGAATTTCTTTTACATGTGGGTGACAGTCAACTGATCCTGTCACATCGTTTGGCAGAGTGGTGTGGTCATGCACCTGAACTGGAGCTGGATATTGCCTTGGCCAATATCGGACTGGATTTATTGGGTCAGGCACGTACTGCACTCAGTCTGGCGGGGGAAGTGGAAGGACAGGGTCGTGATGAAGACAAGCTGGCTTATTTCCGCACCGAGCGTGAATACCGTAATTTGCTGCTGTGCGAACAGCCGAATGGTGATTTTGCCCAGACTTTGGTGCGCCAGTGGTTGATGGATCACTACCATGCTTTATTGTTTAGCGCCTTAAGTCAAAGTCAGCATACTGAACTAGCTGCTTTTGCAGTGAAATCACTCAAAGAAGTGAAATATCACCAGCGTTTTTCCACTACCTGGATGGAACGCTTAAGTTTAGGTACCGCAGAAGCGCATGACAAAACCCAGCAAGGTTTAAACCAGTTATGGCGTTTTACCGAAGAGCTTTTTGTCCTGACGGCTGATGAAAGACAGCTGGTTGAGAGCGGTGTCATTCCAGAGATTGAACATTTAAAAGCCCAGTGGCTGGAGACCATTACATCCGAGTTAGCGCGATTTGAATTAAGCCTGCCAGAGCTAGGCGCTTATCGCAGTGGGGCTAAACAGGGTTTACATACAGAACATCTCGGTTTTGTTTTGGCTGAACTGCAATACATGCAGCGCTCTTATCCAAACATGAACTGGTAATTCGGCACAATCACAGGGAGTGAGTCGCATGAATCTGATTCGACACGTAGAAGATCAATGTTGGGACGTTTTACAGCAGGTTTCTGATCCAGAGATTCCAGTATTGTCAGTGATTGATCTGGGCATGATTCGTGGCGTCGAGCTGAATCAGCAGGATGAAATTGTGGTGCGACTCACGCCGACCTATAGCGGCTGTCCGGCCACGGATTTATTAAAAGCAGAAATTACCCAGGCTTTCGAGGCGAACGGTTTGACGCCGGTCAAAGTCATTGTGGATCTGTCTCAAGCCTGGACTACGGACTGGATGAGTGAATCGGGCAAACACAAATTACAGCAATATGGTATTGCCCCGCCGCAAGGCCAGTCACATAGCTGTGGTACGCATGTGGCATTGACCGATGGCATCACCTGTCCACAGTGCTTAAGTAACAACAGCAAATTATTAAGTGAATTCGGTTCGACAGCCTGTAAAGCTTTATATCAATGTCGGGACTGCTTAGAAACTTTTGACTATTTCAAATGTATTTGATTGTAACGATTGCGCGGTGGGCAGGGTAAACCAATAACAAGCCTGAACACCGCCACCTAAAAGAAGGATTTTGCCATGAGCCAATTTATACCATTAACCATTAAATCGATTCAGCCACAAACCGAGCAAGCGATCTGCATTGCCTTTGATCTCGCGCCTGAGCAGTTGGATACTTTTCAATATCAGCCGGGTCAGCACCTCACCATTCGTCATTTAACCGATGACGGCGAGCTGCGCCGCTGCTACTCGATCTGCAGTGATACTCAGGAAGACATGAGCATTGCGATTAAAAAAATTGATCAGGGTCAGTTTTCAACCTGGGCCAATGCGCATCTCAAAGCGGGCGATGTACTAGAAGTCATGCCACCGCAAGGGGTGTTCTTTCAGAAAGCCGCCAAGGCTGGTGGCCAGAATTATCTAGGATTTGCAGCAGGCAGTGGCATTACGCCAATTTTATCGATTGTAAAGTCGGTGTTGAACCGTCAAGCGGAAGCAACATTCACTCTGGTATATGGCAACCGCTCCTGGAAACAGACCATGTTCTCTGAACAGATCATGGACTTGAAAGACCGTTTTAAGGAACGTCTGCAACTGGTAAATATTTTTTCACGTGAACTGAATGACAGTGACATCTTTAATGGTCGGATTGATGCAGACAAATTGCAGCAGTTATTTCAGGCCAATCTGATTTCTGCCGAAGCAGATCACTGTTTCGCTTGCGGTCCTGAAGAAATGATGACAGCAGTCGAAACGGTATTACCGACTTGGGGCATTCAACGCAGCAAGATTCATACGGAACGCTTCAATACGGGTACTGCACCGAAAGCAACCGCCCAGCAGATGGAAAGCCGCAGCGAAGAACGCGTCAATATTATCCTGGATGGTCGCGAGCTGATTGTTGAAGTCTCCAAACAGGATGACAGTATTTTAGATGCTGCGCTACGTGCCGGAGCAGACCTGCCATATGCCTGTAAGGGCGGCGTCTGTGCAACCTGTAAATGTAAGGTATTAGAAGGTCAGGTTGAAATGGCAGTCAACTACAGTCTGGAAGAAGATGAAATAAAAAAGGGCTATGTGCTCAGTTGTCAGGCACGTCCAACCACGGCCAATGTACGACTCAGTTTTGATGAATAACAGCTGAATTTACAGCATCGAGCATAGCAGGAGTTCAAGGATGACCTACATTAAAACCAGCTTACCCAAGCCAGGTGTGGTACTGATCGAGTTAAACCGTCCGGAAAAGCGCAATGCCTTAAACAATGCCACCTTGCAAGAGATTGCAGCCTGTTTGCAGAACCTGGAAACAGATGCTGCTGTGAAAGCGGTGGTCATCACCGGAAATACGCAATGCTTTGCTGCCGGTGCTGATTTAAATGAATTGGCGCAGTTAGATGTGGTCAGCATCCAGCAGGATCAGCGGCCACTGCTGTGGAAAAAAATTGATGAATTTTCCAAACCTTTAATCATGGCCGTGAATGGTTATGCTCTTGGTGCAGGTTTCGAGTTGGCCTTGCATGGTGACATGGTGCTGACCGGAGAAAATGCCCAATTTGCCTTGCCTGAAATTGGTTTAGGCATGTTGCCGGGCGCCGGTGGCACACAGCGTCTGGCACGTTTAGTCGGTCAGCAATTGACGATGCGCTGGGCCATGACCGGTGAAATGATTTCAGCACAAGCCGCATTGCAACATGGCATGAGCAGCCAGATTTGTCCGACAGGATTGACCGTGCAATACGCACTGGAACTGGCAGAAAAAATTGCCAAGCAGGCACCGCTGGCCATTCGCGCCATCAAGCAATCTTTAAAGTCGATTCATGAAGTGACATTAAGTCAGGGACTGAAATTGGAACGTCAGCATTTTGTCTGGCTGGCGGCGACCCAAGATCGCCAAGAAGGCATCAATGCATTTTTACAAAAAAGAAAACCAGAATTTAGAGGTGTGTAATGGAATATCAAACAATTATTGTCGAAGAAAAAAATGCAGTGGGCTACCTGACCTTTAACCGTCCGAAACAGCTCAACAGCTTTAATGAAACCATGCATCAGGAAGTCTCCAGGGTTATCAAGGCCTGGGCCAAAGACAGCCAGATTCGTGCCGTGGTGATTTCAGCTGAAGGCCGTGGTTTCTGTGCCGGCCAGGATTTGAATGATCGTGTGGTCGATCCGAATGCTGATGCACCGGACTTAGGCCTGTCAATTGAAAAATACTATAACCCTTTAATCAAACTGATTACTGAAATGCCAAAACCGGTGATTTGTGCGGTGAATGGTGTGGCGGCAGGGGCCGGTGCCAATATTGCACTGGCCTGTGACATTGTAATTGCTGCAAAATCGGCTTCCTTTATTCAGGCCTTTTGTCGTCTAGGTTTAGTACCAG
The DNA here is from genome assembly GCF_013420435.1 of Acinetobacter sp. YH01008. Lineage (NCBI taxonomy): Bacteria > Pseudomonadati > Pseudomonadota > Gammaproteobacteria > Moraxellales > Moraxellaceae > Acinetobacter > Acinetobacter sp. YH01008. The sequence goes on along the minus strand of NZ_VOYD01000011.1, from coordinate 56,676 downwards.
ATTCAGGCGGTACCTGGTTCCTGCCGCGTCTGGTCGGGCGTGCCCAAGCGATGGGCTTAGCGATGCTCGGCGATAAAATTCCGGCTGAGCGCGCAGTACAACTGGGCATGATCTGGCAAGTGGTTGAAGATGAACAACTGCAAGCAGAAGCGAAAAAACTGGCAGAGCATCTGGCACAGCAGCCGACCTATGGTCTGTCCCTGATCAAAAAAGCCATCCATGCCGCAGCCGACAATAATCTGGATGAGCAGCTCATTCTGGAACGTGACCTGCAACGTCTGGCTGGACGTTCAAGTGACTATAAAGAAGGTGTACAAGCCTTTATGCAGAAGCGTACCCCTGAATATAAAGGATGCTAAATCATGCAACAGATCAATTTGGAACACGTCAAAGTTGCTGTGGTCGGTGCGGGAACCATGGGGATTGGCATTGCGCAACTGGCCGCCATGCACGGGCATCCGACCTATGTGTTTGATCTCGATCGCAGCAAAGTTCAGGGTGCCTTGACTGCTTTAGAGGCGCAGCTCAGCAAGCGGGTACAAAATGGCAAAATGACCCAGCAATTGCTGGAAAGTACCTTCGCCAATCTGATCGTGGCAGAGGACATTCAGCAGCTTGCCGATGCGGGCTTAATTATTGAAGCCATTGTCGAAAAGAAAGAAGTGAAGCAAAACCTGTTTCAACAGCTGGCTGCCATTTGTCCGGAACAGACGATTTTTGCGTCCAATACTTCCTCGATTTCCATTACCGCAATTGCCTCGGCGATTCCGCATCCGGAACGGGTGATTGGGCTGCATTTCTTTAATCCGGCGCCGGTGATGAAACTGGTCGAGATTATCCGCGGGCTGAAAACTTCAGCAGTCCTTGCCGATGCAGTATTTGATCTGATGAAGGACTGGAACAAGGTTCCGGTACGGGCCAAATCGACGCCCGGTTTTATCGTCAATCGTGTCGCACGACCGTATTATGCCGAAGCCTTTCGTGCCTTGCAGGAAAATGCCACTACACCGGAACAGCTCGATTACATCATGCGCGAATGTGGCCGTTTTGCCATGGGTCCATGTGAACTCACCGACCTGATTGGTCAGGATGTGAATTTCTCGGTCACGCAAAGTGTCTATCAGGAATTTTTCTATGAGCCACGCTACCGCCCATCCTTGATTCAAAAAGAGCTGGTCGATGCCGGCTGTTATGGCCGCAAGTCCGGTCAGGGTTTTTATGATTACACGCAGTCCAAGCCTGTGCCTGTATATGAATTGCCAGTGTGTTATGCCAAGTCGCTGAATAAGCTCAAAGTCACGGTAAAAGGTGAATGGCGACATTCCTTAGCCTTGATTGAACGTTTAAAACAGGCCTCTCATGTGGATCTCATTTTTCAGGCGGCAGAACAGAATGAAATCCTGATTGGTGATCTTTCCCTGCGATTATCGCTCGGTGAGTCGGTTGAACTTACCTATCCGCATGAGCCTGTGGTGTTGATGGACTGGCATGCAGATTGGACAAATGCCCAGGCAATTCCAGTCGTTGCATCACCAGCATGTAGTACTGAACAGCGCCAGGCAGTGGAGCTATTCCTCATAGGTATGGATATGATACCTATTTGGTCTAAGGATCATCCCGGTCTTTATGTTATACGTAGTATTGCCATGTTGGTGAATGAAGCCTGTGAAGCAGTATTGCATGATATTGCATCAGAACAAGATATTGATTCTGCTATGAAATATGGCGTTAATTATCCTTGTGGTCCATTCGAATGGGCAGATAAAATTGGATATTACACAATTTTACAAATTTTAGAAAATATGTATCGTATTTATGGTGAAGACCGCTATAGAACTAGTATATATTTAGCAAAGAAAGCGGTGCAGGGACATGCACAGAAAACTCAGCAGCAACCATTACGTGTTGCTGGCTAAAAGGAAGAATCATGGAACAGGTTTATATTTTTGATGGAATTCGCACCCCGATCGGACGCTATGCCGGTGGACTGAGCAGCATTCGTGCTGATGATCTGGCAGCGCTACCGATTCAATATTTGAAAGATCAGCACCCTGCCTTGCCATGGACAGAACTGGATGAAGTGATCTTGGGGTGTGCCAATCAGGCCGGTGAGGATAACCGCAACGTGGCGCGTATGGCTGCTTTACTCGCAGGGCTGCCTGAATCTGTTCCAGCACTTACCGTAAACCGTTTATGTGCCTCAGGTCTGGATGCGATTGGACTTGCAGCACGTGCCATCAAATCGGGTGAAGCCCAATTTGTTTTGGCTGGCGGTGTAGAATCCATGAGCCGTGCGCCTTATGTACAATCCAAACCTACGACTGCCTTTAGCCGTACCCCTGAAATTTATGACACCACCATTGGCTGGCGTTTTATCAACCCAAAATTTAAAGCGCAGTTTGGCGTCGACAGCATGCCGGAAACGGCCGAAAACGTCGCTGAAAAATATCAGATCAGCCGTGCAGACCAGGATCTGTTTGCCTATCACAGCCAGCAGAAAACTGCAGTAGCGCAGCAGAAGGGTATTTTTGCCGAAGAAATTCTGCCGGTAGAGGTCAAAGGTCCGAAGAAAACCACCCTCACCATTTCCCAAGATGAGCACCCGCGTGCCGAGACGACATTGGATAATCTGGCAGCCTTAAAAACCCCATTTCGTAAAGAAGGCGGTTCAGTCACTGCCGGCAATGCTTCGGGTGTTAATGACGGTGCAGCTTGCGTCTTGCTGGGCAATCAGCAGTTTGCCGAGCAGTATGGTTTGAGCCCGAAAGCCAAAGTGATCGGGATGGCCAGCGCCGGTGTGGAAGCTAAATATATGGGTATTGGCCCGGTGCCAGCCGTGCAGAAAGTCTTGAAGCAGACTGGCCTAAGTCTGGAACAGATGGATGTGATTGAACTGAATGAAGCTTTTGCCGCGCAGTCACTGGCTGTGATTCGTGAACTCGGCTTGCAAGACGATGATTCCAGAATCAACCCGAATGGTGGTGCTATTGCCTTAGGCCATCCTTTAGGTATGAGTGGCACCCGTCTGGTGATCACGGCCATGAAAGAACTGAAACGTCGTAATGGAAAATATGCACTCTGCACTATGTGTGTCGGTGTTGGTCAAGGTGTTGCACTGGTTTTAGAAAATATGGATTAAACACATCATTCAATCAATGAATTAAACCGTGGTCAGGAAGACTGCGTCAGGAGTAAGAATATGAATAACAATGCAATGGAAAAAATTGAAAAAGTATCGGTTGATGAGTTACGCAGTGTCCAGCTACAGCGGATGAAAAAGACCCTGCAGCATGCCTATCAGAATAGCCCTGTTTATAAAAAGAAATTTGATGATGCGGGTGTGCATCCGGATGATTTTAATTTTCTGGAAGACCTGGCCAAATTCCCGTTTACCACCAAACAGGATTTACGCGATAACTATCCGTTTGGCATGTTCGCTGTACCACAGGAACAGATTGTACGTGTGCACGCCTCTTCTGGCACCACCGGTCAGCCGACCGTGGTCGGTTATACCCAGAATGATATTAATGTCTGGTCAGACGTGGTGGCACGTTCATTACGCGCAGCCGGCTTGAGCAGTAAAGATATCATTCAGGTGTCTTATGGTTATGGCCTGTTTACGGGTGGTCTAGGTGCGCATTATGGCGTTGAACGCTTGGGTGCAACTGTGATCCCAATGTCTGGCGGACAAACCGATAAACAGGCGCAACTGATTCATGATTTTAAGCCGACGGCATTAATGGTTACGCCATCTTATTGTCTGAATATTATTGAAGCGCTGGAAAAGAAATTTGGTACAGCCAAAAACTGCTCGATTAAAACCGGCGTCTTTGGTGCAGAGCCATGGACCAATGAAATGCGCAAGGAAATTGAAGAGCGTCTCGGCATTGATGCCTTGGATATTTATGGCCTGTCAGAAGTGATGGGCCCGGGCGTCGCCATGGAGTGTCTGGAATCCAAAGATGGCCCAACCATTTGGGAAGATCATTTTTATCCTGAAATCATTCATCCTGAAACCGGTGAAGTCCTGCCGGATGGTGAATTGGGCGAGCTGGTCTTCACCACCATTACCAAAGAAGGTATGCCGGTGATCCGTTACCGTACCCGTGATCTGACCCGTTTATTGCCTGGCACGGCACGTACCATGCGCCGTATGGACAAGATTGTTGGCCGCAGTGATGACATGATGATTATCCGTGGAGTGAATGTGTTTCCGTCGCAGATTGAAGAGCAGATTTTACAGATCCAGCAACTGATTCCGAACTACCAAATCCAGATTTGCAAACAGGGACATCTGGATACATTGCATATCCGTACCGAAATGCGTAAAGATAGCAGTGACATTATGGCGCACCAGCTGGCAACTCAGCTTAAGGGCCAGATTAAAACCATGGTCGGAATCACGGTAAGTGTCGAAGTGTTGCCTGAAGGGAGTCTGCCACGCTCTGAAGGTAAGGCACAGCGCGTTTTTGATATCCGCAAGTCTGCATGAAGTACTATTGGATGATAGCCAAATGGTCTATCATCCAGTTTCTATAAGGTAAAGTTAAACGCAATGAATCCGAAATTAAAACAAATAATTGATGACTTTATTCAAACTGAAGCACTCAGCGGAACCTCATTAATCATGACCATCTTCGGTGACTGTATTTTTCACCGGGGTGGCATTATCAGTCTGGCCAGTCTGATTCAGCTTATGGATGTCTTCGGATTTAATGAACGATCGGTACGGACTGCCGTATTCCGTCTGGTCCAAAATGGCTGGCTGATGTCTGAAAAAATTGGTCGCACCAGTTATTATCGCGTGACCGAAAGTAGCCGCCAGCGCTTCATTATGGCGGATCAAAAAATTTATAGTTTTCAGCATACCGAATGGGATCAAAAATGGGATCTGGTGCTGCTCAGTTCGGTGGAACTGGAAAATAAATTGGTTCTGAAAAAAGAACTGGAATGGCTGGGTTTTGCCAATATCGCCACCAATGTCATGGCCTATCCGGGCTGTGATCACCAGAAACTGCAAAACCTGCTGCTGAACCTGAAAATGACCGATCAGGTGGTGGTGTTTAAGGCTGAAACCTTGCAGCTCTGGCAGGAATCCTATCCAACTGTAAAACGCATGGTGGCCACCAACTGGCCGGTGCAGGAACTGCATCAGCGTTATGAAAAATTCATTGCAGATTTCCGGGAATTCTTTCATCTGGTGGAACAGGAAGATGAACAGGATCCGCTACAGGCATTTCAGCTGCGTATTTTGCTGATTCATCAATTCCGCCGGATTTTATTAAAGGATCCGAATCTGCCGTTTGAATTATTGCCATCCAACTGGCTTTCCCTGAATGCCCGTAATCTGAGCAGTAATTTATATCAAACCGTGGTTGCGGCAGGTGATGAGTTCTTTATGGAGATCGCCCGAACTTCGGAAGGTTCGATGCCGCCGGTACATCCACAATTTTATAAACGCTTTGGCGGTTTGCGATTGGAAGCCGTCAGCTAATCTAATTCTGCATTTTTAAAGGAATAAAATAATGCCGTGTTATGCTATCGATGGTGTGATTCCTGTGGTCAGCCCTCGTGCTTATGTGCATCCGCAAGCCGTTCTGATCGGGGATGTGGTGATTGAAGAAGGTGTATATATCGGGCCTTTTGCTACTTTAAGAGCCGACTTTGGCGGGATTCATATCCAGAAAAATGCCAATGTTCAGGATTCCTGTACCATTCATGGCTTTCCCGGTAGCGTCACGCTAGTCGAAGAATATGGCCATATCGGACATGGCGCGATTTTACATGGTTGTATCATTCGCAAAAATGTACTGGTCGGCATGAACAGCGTGATTCTGGATGAAGCCGAAATTGGTGAAAATACCATTATCGGTGCTAATAGCACGGTTAAAGCCAAAGCTCAAATTCCGGAAAATTCACTGGTGCTCGGTAGTCCGGCGCGGGTCATTCGTCCTCTGGATGCCAAAGAAATTTCCTGGAAAAGCAAAGGGACGCAGGAATATATTCAGCTGACAGAGCGCTGCTTGTCCTCGATGCAGGAAGTTGAACCGTTGTCTGAAGATTCAGCAGATCGCCTGAACTATCAGGCCTTTGATGCGGAATATCAAATTAAAAAGAATCATTAATTTAGCACTTGGCTGATGATTGTATCAGCCAAGTTTTTTATTTCATTTATAAAAATTATAAACGGCGACATTGACCTTCTTTGTCACCATTGACCCGGTTATTGCCACCGATCGGTTGAATCAGATTGGATTCGCATTGCAGATTACCGTCCACCACATTGTCATTTACAGTAATTTTTTGGGTATTCTTTTTCAGCTGGATATCACCCTCTACCTGATTGGCAGTGAGCTGAATCGTCTGACCGCCTTCTAGCTGGATATTGCCGTCAATCCGGTTATGTTGTGCCAGAACCGAGCTAAAACGTCCTTTCGATTCCAGATTGCCATCAATCGCAGTATTTGAAATTACTGCTTGAGCACCCTGATACAGCATGACATTGCCTTTAATGGTGGCATTATCAATCTGACAGTTTTGGCTGATACTGACATTATCATCAATCGTGCGATCTTTAATGCTACCGTGACAGTGATAATCTGCGAAACTTGCGCTTGATAAACAAAGTAGTGCTAAACTTGAAAGTAATTTTATCATCATGATCCTTGGTGTATTTTTAATGCACTTTAACCATAATTTTTGAATATGACATTTTGATGACGGCACTCAAACGTAGTGTGGGCTTTAGGTTAGCGTATGTCAACGTACCAAAATCATTTCCAGCACGAATTTAGAACCAATAAAACCCAGTGCCAGCAGACCAAAACCTAAAAGTGTAAAGCGCACGGCTTTCTGGCCACGCCAGCCAAACTTCCAGTGTCCGATTAATAGTGAACCATAAACCAGCCAGGAAATAATACTGAACGCAGTTTTATGTGCCAGATGTTGGGCGAAGAAATTATCGATGGTGAAAAAGCCAAAGCTCAAAGCGAGGGTAAGTAAAACAAAACCGGTCATCAGCATATCAAACAGGAGTGATTCCATGTCTTGATAAGAAGGCAACAAACTGACCCAAACCCGGCGTTTTTGCTTCTTTTTCAGCTCGCGATCCTGAAGTCGCAAGATCACGGCCTGAATGGTCGCCATGTAGATGAAGGATATAAAAATCTACCATTTCCCTTTCAGGAAATTGCGATTCAGCCACCGGTATTACAGGTTGAATGGAACTTTTATCAGTTAATTGGTTATATGAGTACCTGGTCAGCCGTGAAAGCTGCCACTAAAGCACTTGGACATAATCCATTGGATGTACTGGCAGATGCTTTATTGCCAGAATGGGAAGATCCAGAATTGCCTAGAGTCATTCGCTGGCCATTATCAGTGCGTGCGGGGCGTATAATCCTTTAAAGAATACTCAAGCTAAAGCCTTTTCATTGAACAATGAATTGAATATTTCAAGGCTCAGAATTATCGCCCCAAGATCATTTCCAGCACGAATTTAGAACCAATAAAACCCAGTGCCAGCAAACCAAAACCGAGTAGGGTAAAGCGCACGGCTTTCTGGCCACGCCAGCCAAACTTCCAGTGCCCGATTAACAGTGAACCGTAAACCAGCCAGGAAATAATACTAAAGGCTGTTTTATGTGCCAGATGCTGGGCAAAGAAATTATCAATGGTAAAAAAGCCAAAGCCTAAAGCAAGCGTCAATAAGACGAAACCGGTCATCAGCATATCGAACAGCAGTGATTCCATGTCCTGATAAGACGGTAACAGGCTGACCCAAACCCGACGTTTTTGCTTTTTCTTGAGTTCACGATCCTGCAAACGCAAAATCACAGCCTGAATGGTGGCCATCAGCAATACGGCATAGGCAGACAAAGACAAAATAATATGAATGTCCAGGCCCAGAGAATTTTGGCTAATGATTTTAGCCGGCTGGGTAAAGACAAAGCCGAGAATTAGACCCGTGGCAGCCACCGGAATACCAATCAGATTCAAGGCGATAATTGGACGATAAGTACTGTAAATAATGCTGAGTAACAGCATTAGACCAGAGGTAAAGGAAAACAGGGAAAAGACATCATAATTGATGCCAAGCGGGGTGTGCATATCGCCATATAAAACCAGCGCATGTAAGCCCAGTCCAAGCAGGGCAGTTAGCGAAACAAACCATTGATTAGGAGCACGTTTAGACATTAAATGAATGAACAGATACCAGAAGGAAGCGGTATAAGCGACTAATGCTAAGATCGTATAAACCAAGGGGAGGCTAACCATGTCAAACCTTTTTAAGGGTGATGAATATTCATTTATATAAATTCGCTGCGAACTACAGTATCCTATAGCATTCTATGCATAAATTTTCTATTTTAAGAAACAATTTTTTGCTCATGGCTATTTTAAGCGGATTTTGCAATGTTTGATACCTTAACAGAACGACTCACGCAGAGTTTAAGAAATGTTACTGGCTCAGGGCAGCTAACCGAAGACAATATTAAAGATACGTTACGTGAAGTGCGTATGGCGCTTCTTGAGGCCGATGTTGCGTTACCTGTAACTCGTGAATTCATCGCGAAAGTTAAGGAAGAAGCATTGGGCCAGGAAGTGATGACTCAGTTATCTCCTGGGCAGGCTTTTGTCAAAATCGTTCATGACGAATTGACCAAAATGATGGGCGCGGCCAATGAAAGCCTTGACCTTGCCGCAAAACCACCGGTCGTTGTCCTGCTGGCAGGTCTGCAAGGTGCAGGTAAAACCACCACTGCAGCAAAATTGGCACGCTTTTTACAAGAACGTCAAAAGAAAAAAGTGGCAATGGTTTCTGCCGACGTCTATCGTCCCGCAGCGATCAAGCAACTACAAACGGTTGCAGGCGAAGTCGGTGCGATTTTCCTGGAATCTAGCGCAGACGAAAAACCGATTACGATTGTAAATCGTGCGATTGAACAGGCAAAAATCCAGTTTGCCGATGTGTTAATTGTCGATACTGCCGGTCGTTTACATGTCGATAATGACATGATGGACGAAATTAAAGAGCTGCATGCGGCGATTAACCCGACTGAAACCCTGTTCGTGGTCGATGCCATGACCGGTCAGGATGCGGCGAATACGGCCAAAGCCTTTAATGATGCCTTGCCTTTAACCGGTGTGATCCTGACCAAAACCGATGGTGATGCACGCGGTGGTGCAGCATTGTCTGTACGTGCCATTACCGGTAAGCCAATCAAATTCTTGGGTATGGGCGAAAAGCTTGATGCCTTGGAGCCATTCCATCCTGAACGTATCGCGCAGCGTATTTTGGGTATGGGTGACGTCCTTTCTTTGGTCGAAGAACTTGAGCGTAAGGTCGACAAAGAAAAAGCCGAAAAAATGGCGAAAAAACTGCAAAAAGGCGGCAGCTTCAACTTTGAAGATATGCTGATGCAGTTTGAGCAGATGAACAAGATGGGCGGCATGATGGGCTTCCTGGACAAACTTCCTGGCATGAGCAATGCCGGTCTGCAAGATGCGTTGGCCCAGGCCAATCCTGAAAAGCAGGTCAAGAAAATGGAAGCGATTATCCAGTCGATGACCATCAAAGAGCGCCGTAATCCAGACTTGATGAACCCAAGCCGTAAAAAACGTATCGCAGCAGGTTGTGGTATGGAAGTGGCGGAAGTCAACAAGTTGATTAAACAACATGCGCAAATGGCCAAGATGATGAAGAAATTTGCCAATCCGTCAGGTATGGCAAAAATGATGAAATCACTCGGTGGTTTGCAGAAACAGTTTGGCGGCGGCGGTGGCATGGGTCCACTGTTCGGCGGCAATGACAAGAAATAAGATTCTGATTTAAAAAAGGCGCGAAATGCGCCTTTTTTATTATGTATCAATCAGAAAACCGGTTTAAACAAAACAACATTTACTTACCCAAAATAAAAATCCAATCAGGCAGACTCAGGAACATCAGCACAAAACAAAGAGAAATTTAAAATGGCTCAAGTGATCATCGTCCATGGTTATACTGCAAGCCCTGAAGAAAACTGGTTTCCATGGATTCAGGAAAAAGCCCAACAGGAAAATGTCAGCTTAAAAGTACTGCGACTTGACCCATCGACCACACCCAAGCTGGAGGTGTGGGACCAGCAAATGCGTGAGCAGATTGAGGGGATTGATGAAGACAGTATTTTTATCGGGCATAGCCTGGGAACTGTGGCTGTATTGCATTACTTATCCAGAGAATTAAAACAGCAAAAGATTCAGCAATTGGTATTGATCGCAGGATTTAATGGCCGCTTGGGTCGTTTAGATGAAGTCAATCCGTTTATTGATGCCGCTGAGATCGATTTTGATCTGCTTAAACAGCAGGTGGCAGAACGTGTGGTGATTTATTCTGAAGGCGATGATCGGGTGGAGCCTGAATTTAGCCTGGAACAGGCAGACAGTCTGGATGCGATTGTGGTGAGTGCCAAGCATCAGGGACATTTTATCGATTCAGAAGGCTGTACCGATCTGCCAGAACTCTGGAAAGTGATTGAGCCTTATCTGATTAAAGCTGAATCTTAAGCAGGTTGTTGGATTCGTTCAATTTGTAAATTGAGTCTGAGATGGGATGCAAAAAGTTACTTGAATTTCATCTTCAGACTGTTTAATAGTAGTTTTTGTCAAAGCACTTTGTGCTCAATTATAATAAGTAAAACACGATGAAAAATATAATCAACAAAGTCTATATCGTGCCTGATTATCAGGCCACCTCAAATGACCATTGGTATCCGTGGCTGAGTCGCCAACTCAAAAATGTCGGTGTTGATTCAAAACGGATTATGCTGGCCAATCCTTTTCAGCCTGATCTAGAAGAATGGCAGCAGAATCTGAAACTGCATATTCCACATCTGGATGAGCATACGTTTTTAGTTGCCCATGGCCTGAGTGGACTCAGTGTTTTAAGTTTTTTACAGCAACATTATCTCCAGCAGCACCGCAAGACCGGCGGGGTCATTCTGGTTTCAGCTTTCGATACACCGCTGGTGGCCTGGTCGGAACTGAATAAAATGCTGCAGGCGACACGACTGGATCTGAACAACCTGCCGTATAGCTATAAACGCGCGGTCATGCTGATCTCCAGTAAGATCCTTTTGTACCTGCACCGGTTTCCTTGCGCTTGGCCCACAGCTTAAATGCTCAAATTTTTGAGATTAAAAAAGCCGGACATTTTAACAAATGTGATGGATTTACCGAATTTCCTCAATTGCTCGAAATCATGAAACTGTGTCTGGCAAATGAGCCGCAAAATGCTGCAAACCTTTAAGCAGAAGATCAGGTTCAATCCTCGGCTGATACGGCTCAAGATGCTGGGCAAACACTGGAGCATCTCCACCGGTTAGTACCAGCTGTGCCGGAAAATCATGCAGCACTTTTTCAATGGTGCTGAGCAGACCGAGCAGAATGCCATGATGTACTGCATCGATGGTATTGCGTCCGGGATTGAGCTCAGAAAATGCGGCATCCGGAATTTTAATGCCTTTGGTATTCTGAATTAGTGCATCACGTTGCAAATATAAATTTGGCAGAATAAAACCGCCTAAATGTTGTTGTCCTTGAATCAGGTCAATGGTCAGCGCTGTACCACAACTAATCACACAATAATTCTCATGAGGCTGGGTCGCGACAGCAAGTACCTGTAGCCAGCGGTCAATCCCCAGTTGTGCGGGTTCATCATAGCCACAAATCAGGCCAGCATATTGGGCCTGCACCTGAGCAAAAATCACTGGAATATGCAGACTATCTAGTATACTAAGAATGCGCTCATTATTGGTTTTGTCCTGAACCGAAGACAATCCGACCTGATCCAGATCCAGCGTTTTAAAGTGCTGGATCAGGCCAAGTAACAAATCGGCAGGGGATTGTAAATGTAATTCCGCTGCATGTTCAATGATCTGATCTTGTTCGGTAATCCAGTATTTGAGTCGGGTATTGCCAATATCTAGCCATAGTTTCTTCATGGATTATGCCTGTTCAAGGATTATTTTTGAGCCGTAATTGACCTTGGTAAAAGATGTGGACACCTGTTTCAGTTGCGATTTTAACGGCGCCATCATCCTGAATACCCAGAAATTTTCCTGAATATTGCCCTTGCAGATCGGTAAATTCAACCCTCTCTTTGATAAAAGCGGCATGTCGATTGAAACGACCAGACAGATTCTGGCTGCCATAACTAAACCATTGTCCGGCTTGCTGAATCGCCAGATACAGTTCTGCAATCAGCTGAATGCGTGAACCCGGATGCAGGCCCAACTCATTCAATGAGGTCACTTGCTGCTCGGGAACCTCAGCAGACATTGGACTGAGGTTGATCCCGACCCCGACCACCACTTGCGTAGGTGAAATCGGTTCTACCAGAATGCCGCCCCATTTGCCTTTGACGCTATACAGGTCATTCGGCCATTTTACTTGCAAGTCCAGCCCTTGTAGACTGGGCATTTGCAGGATATTTAACGCAATTTCCAGAGCCAAACGGCCATCGATGGGTTTTTGTGTATGCAGCAATGTGCTTAAATAGATATTCCCCTCAGGTGAAATCCACTGGCGTTGGCGCTGTCCACGGCCTTGGGTCTGTACATGGCTACAGACCAGAACTTGCTGTATCCCTTTTGTTGCCAATTCCCGTACATCGTCATTGGTCGATGTGGTAATCGGCTTGATAAGCAATACTTCCGGAAGCTGGCCTGCATCGATTAATCGTTGTTGCAGTTCACGAGTTTCTACATCCATTTGAATCTAAACGTGGTAAATGTCGTTATGGAGTTAATCATATATTTATTGATTGGTGCAATTGCCGGATTCACCGCAGGCCTGTTCGGGGTGGGCGGTGGTTTGATCATTGTACCGATCCTGTACATTGTTTTTACTCAACTCCAGTACGATCCGGGTGTGCTGATGCATATGGCAGTAGGTACCTCGCTGGCCACAATTATTGTCACCTCGATCAGCTCGGTGACTGCACACCATAAAAGAGGCGCCGTGTTGTGGCCGGTATTTCGTAATCTGGCACCCGGCCTGATTATCGGTTCCTTTCTGGGCGCAGGGATTGCTGACTATTTGTCGGGTCAGGGTTTGCAGTTGCTGATTGGTTTTTTTGCAGTCTGGGTCGCATTTAGAATGTTTAAAGGTGCCAATGTCCAGGTTGATCCAAACAAAAAGCTGCCATCAACCCCGCTACAGCTTGCGGCGGGTGGCGGTATTGGTGTGGCATCCGCGATCTTTGGCATTGGCGGCGGTAGTCTGACCGTACCTTTCCTGAATCGCTGCGGTATTGTGATGCAAAAAGCAGTCGCGACCTCTGCGGCTTGTGGCTTGCCGATTGCCGTGGCAGGCGCACTTGGTTTTATCTGGTTTGGTCAGAAGGCGCAGGTCGAGGTGCCAAATACGATTGGTTATATCCATATTTATGCCTTTATTGGCATCAGCATGATGAGCTTTTTTACTGCCAAACTCGGTGCAAAAGTAGCACATCTGCTTTCACCGGCAATGCTGAAAAAATGTTTTGCCGCACTGTTGACCACCGTCGGTCTGTACTTTATCTATCAGGGTTTTATGGCCTGATTTAATATTTTTCGGCTGAGCTGATGGATTGCATAAGGAGAATAGGTGACTATTCTCCTTTTTTCTCAGCTTGAGTTGGCTGTACAGACACAAGATTGTCTGACAATGTCAAAGTATTCCTTGCTAAAAATCTGTCTAATAGTGCAATAGTCCGAGTGAAGGGCTAAACCAGTATCCATAAAAATAAAGACAGGAATGGTATGGCATTAGAAGAAGCGCACAGTTTGTCTGAGCAGATTGCCAAGCATATCAGTGAACAGATTATTCGCGGTGAGCTGGTCGAAGGCGAACGCATACAGGAACTCAGGATTGCTGCCGAGCTGGACGTCAGTCGCGGCTCGGTCCGTGAAGCACTGCTGTTGCTGGAACGTACCCAACTGATTGAAATCTATCCGCGTCGTGGTGCCATTGTCTCGGAAATGTCGGCCTTGCAGGTTCGTGCCTTATTTGACATCACTTCATTATTACTCGGACAGATGGTGCACCGGATGGCGGAAACCTGGCGAAGTCATGAAGCCGAGCGCATTCAGCTATTATTAGAACAATTAGATGCAGAAACTCGCCAAGGACATACAGAAAAGTTTTATGATCTGATCTTTCAGGGCATGGCCCAGCAGCATGAGATGGTCGGAAATCCCTATCTGATGCGCTACTATCAGGAACTGTTACCTTGCTTGCGGCGCAGCTATTTTCTGACCCTGAATATTTCCAGACGTGAGTTACAGGAATCTTTCGACCTGTTTAAACTGGTCACTGAAGCAATTTTGATACGAAAAACCCATCAGGCCGCTTTATTTATGGAAGATTTTTGTCGACACTTGCGCAACCTTGTGTTGGAATCTCTGACACGGATGAAACAAATTGAACTCGCGTGGGCCAGACGCTCACGACGTTAAATCAGGACACTATGCGTTTAAGCAGTTTAAAACTTTCAGGCTTTAAATCTTTTGCCGACAGTACCACTTTACATTTTAAAGATAATCGTACTGCGGTGGTGGGACCGAACGGGTGTGGTAAATCCAACGTCATTGATGCCATACGCTGGGTCATGGGTGAGTCCAGTGCGCGCCAGCTACGTGGTGGCAGCATGCAGGACGTGATTTTTACCGGAACTGCCAAGCGTAAACCGGTGGGCATGGCCAGTGTGGAACTGCGCTTTGACAATACCTATGGCAAGCTGGGCGGTGCTTATAATGCCTATAATGAACTGGCAGTACGCCGCCAGGTCAACCGCGATGGCAAGTCTGAATATTTCCTGAATGGCAGCAAATGCCGGCGTCGTGATATTACCGATATTTTCCTGGGGACTGGGCTTGGGCCACGCTCCTATGCGATTATTGAGCAGGGTATGATCAACCGTCTGGTGGATGCCAAGCCGGACGAAATGCGGGTCTATATTGAAGAAGCTGCCGGCGTTTCACGTTATCAGGCACGGCGCCGTGAAACCATGCTGCATCTGGATCACACCACGCAAAACCTGTCGCGTCTGGAAGATATTGCCTCTGAGCTGAAATCTCAGCTAAAAACTCTGAAACGTCAGGCTGAAAGCGCGATTCAATATAAGCAACTGGAAACACAGATCCGCAGCATCAAGATTGAAATCCTGTCTTTTCAATGTGAACAAAGCCAGCGCTTGCAAGAAGAATATACCGTGGAGATGAATACTCTCGGAGATAATTTTAAGCTGGTGCGTTCCGAGCTGACTACGGTTGAACATGATTTAGGTCGTACCAGTGAACTGTTTCAGCGTCTGATTCAGCAATCGACACCTTTGCAAAGTGAATGGCAACAGGCCGAGAAAAAACTGGCCGAACTGGAAATGACCTTGCAGCAAAAACAGTCTTTGCTCGAGCAAAATTCCACCAGTCTGGTCAAGCTGGAACAGCAAAAAGCCCAGACCAAAGAGCGTTTGCAATTGATTGAACTGCAACTCGATACCTTGCAGCAGCAAGCTGAAGATCAGCAAACACAATTGCAGCAGCAAGATGGCCAGAATCAGGCGCAGAGCCAAAATCTGGCTGATCTCAAATCACAACATACAACAGTCGCGGCACAATTTGCCCAAATCAAAACTCAGGTCGAACAGCAGCAGCAGCGTAAATTACAAATGCTGGCTCAAAGTGAACAACTGGCCAAGAATATTGAGCGGATTGAACAGCAAAAACAGACCGTACAGCAACAGAGCATACAGATTCAGCATCAAGCGCAACAAGATGAGCTAGAGCAATATCAACAAGACAAGACTGAGATCGAACAGCAGCTATTCACATGTGAAGCGCAACGCACTGTATTGCAAGATCAATTGGCTCAAGTTCAGACCGAGCAGGCAGAACAGCAGCAGTGCTTGATGCAGTTAAAATCTGAAATTCAGGTGCTGCATTCAGAACAGAACAACCTCAGTCAATTGCTGACCAAAGCCAATCCACATGCCAAGGCCGATGCACTACAGCTAATGCATGTACTTAAGCTCAACGATGCAGGCAAAGACCATGCAAAGTTGATCGAAAAGTTTCTGGCAAAATGGCTGTCTGCCCAGATTCTGGCAGAGGGTGAAAACTTTCTTGAAGATCGGGCGCGTCAGTTAAAGCCATATACTGTGCAAGATGAAATTCAGATTGCCAATACGGTGTGTCTGGCCGACTGGATTGAATCTCCACAGTATTCACTGTGGCAGCAGGTTGCAGTTGTAGATTCATTAGCGCAAGCCTTGAAACTTCAAACTGGGCTTTTGCAAGGTCAGACCCTACTCAGTCTGGATGGCTATCAGGTTGGGCCTGATTGGGTGATTGCGCTGGATTATGATGAATCGAGCCAAGCCGCTCAGGGCGCATTGAGTCATCGTATCCGTCTGGAGGAAATCGAGCTTCAGTTATCAGCACTGAATACCCAACTTAGTCAGGCTGAAGAGCAACTGCCTGAACTGAATCTTCGGATGAAGGAGTTAAAAACCCAGATTCAAACGATCAGTGAGCAGTACAAGCACACACAAAAGCAACTGCAACAACTCGATGTCAATATTGCCAAAGTTCAAAGTAGTGCTCAGGCTTTCGCATTACATAAGCAGCAATTACAGCATCAGCTGCAACAACTCGATGAGCAGCTAGAAGAAGATGCCATGCAGAAAGACGATCTGGAAATTGATCTGCATGCTCTGAATATTAAGCTGGAACAAGCGCTACCAAATTATAAAACCCTGCAATTCCAGCTGGAAGCATTGAGCACTCAGTTAGATGACTCGCAGCAGCTTAGCCAGCAAGCGCAGCAGGAACTGGAACTGCTGCGCCGTCAAAGCGTACAGAGTCAGCAGCAGATTGAATTGCTGGAAAAAGATCAGGTATTTTTAATAGAACAGTATCAACAAATTAATCTACAAATCGAGCAGGCCAAGAAATTTGTCGATCCGGTACAGCTGGAATTGCCTGCTTTACAGAGCCAGTTTAATGAACAGGCGCAGATCACTGAAAAGCTGCAAAAAACCTGGACCGACTGGCAGATCGAATTAAATCAGGTGCAGAGCAAACAGCAGCAGCTGACTGAACAGCGTCACAGTTTCCAGCAGCAGGATGAAAAACTGCGTACAGCACTGGAAGCCAAACGTCTGGCCTGGCAGGCAGCCAAATCTGATTTGCAGCATTATTCAGAACAATTAAAAGAACTGAATCATGAAGTCATCAGCGGTTTAACTATTGATGTCAAAACCCATCAGGCGAAACTGGAAAAAGCTCAGGTGCAGTTCGATAAGCTCGGTGCAGTGAATCTGGCGGCTTCTGAAGAATATGAAGAAGTCTCGAAACGCTATGAGGAACTGAGCCACCAGATGCAGGATCTGGAAAATACTGTGGAACAGCTACAAGCTGCGATGAAAAGTATTGATCAGGAAACCCGCAAACTGTTTATGCACACTTTTGATCAAGTCAATGCCGAACTGCAAAACCTGTTCCCGAAAGTATTTGAAGGGGGCGAGGCGAGTTTAAGTCTTGAAGATGGATGGCAATCGGGTGTAAAACTGATGGCCCGACCACCGGGTAAACGTAATAGCTCCTTGGCATTACTCTCCGGTGGGGAGAAGGCTTTAACTGCATTGGCACTGGTATTCGCGATTTTTCGCTTAAATCCGGCACCTTTTTGTGTACTCGATGAAGTCGATGCACCACTAGATGATGCCAATGTGGGACGTTTTTGTAATTTAGTCAAAGAGCTTTCTGAACACGTGCAATTTATTTATATTACCCATAACAAACTTGCAATGATGATGGCGACTGATCTTTTAGGTGTAACCATGCCTGAACCGGGAACCTCAAAATTAGTGACAGTAAATTTGGAACAGGCAAAAGAATACGGCTTAGCTGCGGAGGTATAATATGGAAATCACCACCATTATCGGGATTGTGATAGCAATTGTCATCATGCTGTTCGGCATCAGAATGCTGTTCAAAAAACCTGTAGAGGCTGTACCGTCACTGGATGCCAACCTGCATATCGATCCGGATAGCCAGACCCCTGTCATTCCTCGGCATGTACGATCGCAACTGGCAAAGCAGAACGCAGATCCGGCACAGCGTGTAGAGCCAAGCCTGCGTGTAGAAGAACCGGCCCCTGAAAAGCCCTCAGCATTTCGCAAGCCTGAACCGAATCTGGCTGAGCCAGCAGTGCTTGAGACAGCTGCAGCGGTCGAGCCGAGTCCAGTGACCGAAGCTGAAGTCGTGGCAAGTTCTGCAAGCACAGAAGCAGCCGAAACATCAGTGGAGCAAAAGCCGGCCGAAGTAGAAGCGGAAAATAACCAGACGGAAGATAAAGATACAGCTACCGAATTTAGTCTGAACAGCAGTATTGAAAAAGCGGAAATTTCTGAATTTAATGATGAAAGCAGTATTCTGGATGCTCATCTGCATGAACAGAAAATAGTGGATGAAGAAAGTGCCTTATCCAATGCTGAAACGATTATTTCTCTGTATATCTATCCGCAAGGCCGGGTACTTTCAGGTGATAAAACCCTGAAAGTCTTGTTGAAATATGGTCTGCGTTATGGCGAACTGGCCTGTTTCCACCGTTATAGTGAAGATGATTCAAAACTGCTGTTTTCGGTACTGCAAATGACGGATACCGGCATGGAAGGTTTTGATCTGGAAACTCTCTCGACTCAGGAAGTCAAAGGTCTGGCCTTCTTCCTGGCTTTGCCGCATAGCGATGTACAAAATGCCTTTGATACCATGGACAGTATTTCACGTCTGATTGCCCGTGAAGTGGATGGTCTGGTCTACGATCAGAACCAGCAGGAATTTACACCACAATTACGTGAATTCTGGCGCCATCAGGCGATTGATTATCGCGCGGGTCAACCTACAGAAGTTTAAGCGGTTTTGTTTAATCTCCAAGTTGAATCTGTGGACTGCAATTTTTATAATAGCCAAAAGCTGAATATTCTACAGGGCGGATTTTCCGCCCTTTTTTATGGTGAAATTATGACCCAAGATGCCACTGTCATTGCGCAAATGCGTCAACTGATTCAACTGCTTGCCAAGCATAATCATGCTTATTATGTGATGGATCAACCGAGCATTGAAGACAGTGAATATGATCAGCTCTTTCATCAGCTTAAAGCTTTAGAACAACAATATCCCGATCTGATCCAGCCGGATAGCCCAACCGATAAAGTCGGCGGGCAGGCACTTGCAAAATTTGTGAGCATTACTCACGCCGTTCCGATGCTGTCCTTGGGCAATGTCTTTAATCAGGACGATCTTTTTGCTTTTGCTCGCCGTATTGAAGAGCGTTTGCCGAATCAAAAAATTGAATATGATGTAGAACTGAAATTTGACGGTCTGGCTATTTCCCTGTGGTATGAGCATGGCGTATTGACCCGTGGTGTGACTCGCGGCGACGGGGAAACCGGTGAAGATATTACCCAGAATGTCAGAACCATTCGCAATCTGCCGAAACTTTTATCATCAGTGAATGGCATCATTCCCGATTTGTTAGAAGTACGCGGCGAAGTGTTGATGCCGAAATCCGGCTTTGAAAAACTGAATGCCGCCAATGCAGCCAAAGGTGAAAAGACCTTTGCCAATCCACGTAATGCGGCGGCAGGCAGTTTGCGTCAGCTGGATCCGAATATTGCCGCATTACGGCCACTGGCTTTTTATGCTTATGGAATTGCACAATGCGTACCGCATCATGGGCAAGGCACAATGTCTGCCAGTCTGGAATGGTTACATCAGTTCGGTTTTGCGGTTGGCGAGCGTCACTTTATCTGTGACAGTATCCAGGACGTGCAAAAAGTCTATGAACAGATCATTGAGGAACGTGCCAGTCTCAGTGTAGAAATCGATGGCATGGTGATTAAAGTCAATGACCTGAAACAGCAGCAGCAACTCGGTTTTCTGAGCCGGGAGCCGCGTTGGGCCACCGCCTATAAATTTCCGGCAGTTGCCGCCTTGACCACCGTTGAAAATATTAACTGGCAGGTGGGTCGTACCGGAACTCTGACACCGGTGGCACGTTTGAATCCGGTGGCGGTCGGCGGTGTCACGGTATCCAATGTGACCCTGCATAATATTGGTGAAATTCACCGTCTGGATGTACGGATTGGCGATACGGTCAGTGTCTATCGTAGTGGTGATGTGATTCCTAAAGTCGAAAAAGTCTGGCCGGAATTCCGCCCGGTGGATGCCGTTGAAGTGCATTTACCTGAGCAATGTCCAGTCTGTGATTCACCGGTGGTGATGCCGGAAGGTGAAGCCTTGGCGCGTTGTTCGGGTGGGCTGTATTGTGCAGCGCAGCGTATTGAGGCGATTCGTCACTTTGTTTCACGTAAAGCCATGGATATTGAGGGTCTGGGGGATCGCTGGGCAGAATCTTTGCTGCATCTAAATCTGCTGAAAGATGTCTCGGATATTTATCACCTGCATGAACATCGTGAGCAGCTGCTACAGATTGAAAAAATGGGTGAAAAATCTGTTCAGAATTTAATAGATTCTATTGAGAACAGTAAGAAAACCACACTGGCCGCTTTTATTTATGCACTCGGTATTCGTGGCGTGGGTGAAACTACAGCGCGCATGCTGGCCAATAATTTCCAGACCTTGGATGCATTACGTATCGCGGATATCGAAGCACTCAAAAAAACGCCAGATGTGGGGGATATTACCGCAGAATGGATTATTGATTTCTTTCAGGCGCCGCATAATCTGGAAGTTCTGGATCGTTTACTGGCCGCGGGCATTCACTGGGATGCGCCAGTTGCACCGACCCGTCAGCCACTCAATGGCGAAAGTTGGGTCGTGACCGGAACCTTAAGCAGTATGGGGCGCGATGAAGCGACTCAATTACTTCAGGCACTGGGTGCGCGAGTCAGCGGCAGTGTATCCAGTAAAACCAAATGCGTGGTAGCCGGTGAAAAAGCCGGTTCTAAACTGGACAAGGCAGAAAAGCTGGGTGTAACGGTCATCAATGAGGAACAGTTCATTGCCCTGATGAAAGAGCATGGGCAAATCGAAGACTAATCAGTTCTAAACAATGACTTAAATAAAAAAGACACTAAGGATGATGAGTCTTGAGGTGTCTTTTTTATTGCTAGTTCAAAACTATAGGTGAATGAGAGGGGGGAGGATAGACAAATACAAGGACGGGTTCGGCAATGTGAGTTGAATTCACGTACAATATCGATTCATTCGCAGGTATAGATCCTGCCTTATTGATTCTGTTCTCCCGTTGATGATTGACATACACATGGCTCAAGCAAAGAAATCTTTTCTGCAACAAAAATCGCAATTACATGCACGAAATCTGCATCGCAGTCGTTACGATTTTCCTCAGTTAATCAAGAGTTGTCCGGAACTTGCGCCTTTTGTCAGCCCGAATCAATATAACGATCTTTCAGTCAACTTTTCTGATCCTCAAGCTGTGAAAATGCTCAATAAAGCATTGCTCAAGCATTTTTATAGTATTCAATATTGGGATATTCCTCAAGATTATCTTTGTCCACCTATTCCGGGTAGAGCCGACTATATTCACTATTTGGCGGACTTGTTGAGTGATAGCAATAAAGGTCAGATTCCAATAGGACACGCCGTTCACGTATTAGATATTGGGGTGGGCGCGAACTGTATTTATCCGATTATTGGTCATCGTAGTTATGGTTGGAAATTTGTTGGCTCAGACATTCATCCTGCATCGGTTAAAAGTGCTCAATTTATTGTGGAGGCAAATCCAAATCTCAAAAAGGGGATTCAGATTCGATTGCAAAAGACACCGAGCAATATTTTCAAAGGCGTGATTAAACCTTCAGATCGTTTTGATTTGACCCTGTGTAACCCACCATTTCATGCTTCGCAAGATGAAGCAAATGCCACAGCAACGCAAAAATTACGCAAACTTGGCAAACCGGTTGATCGGTCTAAAGTGGTGTTAAACTTTGGCGGACAAAAGAACGAGCTGTGGTGTGACGGTGGAGAAGAACGCTTTGTTTGCCAGATGGTACAAGAGAGCACACAATTTGCTGAGCAATGTCTTTGGTTTAGTACACTGGTTTCTAAGAAAACCACATTGCCTATGCTGTTAAATACCTTGCGTAAGTGCGGTGCAGTGGATTTAAAAACCATTAAAATGACGCAGGGGCAAAAAGAGAGTCGTTTTGTGGCTTGGACTTTCCTAGATGCAAAGCAACAGCAAGCGTGGGAAAATGCGCGTTGGACTTCTGCTTAGCTTGTTTTTAGGCAGGAATAGTGAGCTTGTGGGCGCATAAGTCGGTGTAGTCGCTCAAATTTAATCTGACAGATACAATAAAAAAATCGGTAACTGTCAGATCAGGTTTGAGCTAGTACGATTAAGGAATATATTTTTTGACTACGCCATCATCGAGTAATTGCTGGAAATGCTCGACCAGACTTTCTCGTACCGGACGATACTGAATGCTCAGTTCATCCTGACTCTTTTGCGCATTGAAGTAGATCGGATAACCCATGTTCAGTTCCACAAACTTGGGACTAAAACCTGCCAATGGTCCAAACAGTTTAAAGGCCGCCTTTGGTAACTGATTGCGCGGGAAGGGGAACTTATTGCCAAAATGTGCTCGTAAAATCTGCCCCATTTCCAGCAGGCTCAGGCTTTCACTGCAAATGATATAACGTCCTTGCGCCTCCGGCTTAAACGCGGCACGAAGATGCGCTTCGGCCACATCCTGCACATCGACCACGCCATTCCACATCGGTGGAACGCCGAGCAAAGTCATGCCATTGGCAAACTGTTGCAGTACTTCGACACTGCCAGACTGGGTATTGGGAGTGAGGGATTTACCAAAAACCAGCGCTGGATTGATACAGACCAGCTGCCAGCGATCCTGTGCTTCTGCCATTTCCCAAGCCTTACGTTCTGCCATGACTTTGGAATAAGGATAAGGCTGATGAGTTTCCGAACTGGTGCTATTCCAGTGTGATTCATCAAAACTGTTATTTTCAGTTTGCAGAATATCAATGGCATCGCCATAAGTAGAGGCAATACTCGAGGTAACAATCACACGTTTCACGGATTCGGTGTGGTTGACGCTTTTCAGGACATTTTCAGTGCCTAAAATCGCAGGTTCAATAATATCTTTGACCGCATCCTTATAATTGGTGACCACAAAGGGCGATGCCATATGAAACACAATTTCACAGCCTTGCATGGCAGCATCAAAAGAACCTGGGCTCAGTAAATTGGCCTGAAATAATTTGAGGGTGCCTGGACTGTTCTCGGCAATTTTTTCTAAATGGGCAAAGCTTTTGCTTTTGTTCAGGTCACGTACCGTGGCATGTACAGTATAGCCTTGCGTGAGTAATTTCTGGATAACCCAGCTGGCAATATAACCCGATGCACCGGTGACCAGAACAGGTGCTGTTGTATGTGGATGTGTCATATTTAAACCGTTGTTATTTTAAATTTGTCTGCATCATAAGCGAAATTTAAGCATGAAGTACGCCAAATCGGTGATGTTTATACAAAAATAAGCAATCTTGCGGGTTTTAATGAATACTTACAAATCTTAACTGATGCATTTATCCGGCAGATTCTGCTTAAAGTGAATAGTCGTGACAGTGCAAAGTATTGTTTTATAAATGGGAATTAGTCTGGATCGAACTGTAAATGCAAGTACTTCTCATTTTAATTATATAAAAATCATATATTTAACCAATGTTAGGCTTTGCAAAATCTTTTGAGTTTCTCCATAATAGCCAGATAAAGGCAGGGAGTAATTCAAATGCGCGGTAATCCAGAAGTCGTAGATTATTTAAATATGTTGATCGGTGGCGAACTGGCTGCTCGTGACCAATACTTGATTCACTCTCGGATGTATGAAGATTGGGGTTTAACCAAAATCTTTGAACGTATCGACCATGAAATGCAGGAAGAAGCCCAGCATGCGGATGCGATTATCCGTCGTGTCCTGTTCCTGGAAGGTACACCAAACATGCAACGCGATGACGTTGAGATTGGTGAAGATGTGGTGAGCTGTCTGAAAGCCGACCTGAAACTTGAATACCATGTGCGGGAAAAACTGGCACAGGGCATCAAGCTGTGCGAAGAAAAAGGGGACTATATCACCCGTGATATGCTGCGCCAGCAAATGTCAGATACCGAAGAAGATCACACCTACTGGTTAGAAAAACAGTTGCGTTTAATTGAACTGATTGGCTTGCAAAATTATATTCAATCACAGATGTAAAATCGGATTGAGAAAAAACCCAGCATATGCTGGGTTTTTTTATGGGATAAAAATTGAGGGCAATACTATTCTGGTTTCAGTTGGGACAATGTGGGGTTGATAAACATTGCACAAAGAATAGGATGATTGCATAAAGAGACATTTAGTGAGCAGTTGGTTATTATGAATTTCTGGGTTCTAAGATCAAGGCCATGTGAATTCTCTAAAAAAAAGCTTATTTATCTTTGTGTGAAGAGAAGACGAATGGGCGTTTTAAAGATAAAAATGACATAAAAGGTTCATTAAAAATATTTGGTTAGGCAGAATAAGGGCAAGTGCATAAAAATAAATTTTCTCGGTAGAAGTTGAAAAAATAGTTGTTTTTGAAGATATGAGATTTGCTTTGTCCAATTTAATTTCTCTATTCAGCTTTGATTCATAAATTGCAACAAATATAGGGCGTTAGGTTAAGAACTTCCTAGATCAATAAAACATTAAGATAAAAATAGGTATGACTTTGAAATCAGCAATGTTAAAGATGACCGTTTTAGCACTGACCATCGGATCGGGGGAGGCGGTCTTGGCAAAATCGCCTGCGCAGTCAGATAAAGTTTTAAATATTGCATTTGAAGCGCCTGATGACGGTTTTGATATGGTCAAGACCTATAATTTTTATAGTGGCAGTATTGCCGAAGCGATTTTTGAACCCTTATTACGCTACGACTATCTGGCACGACCCGCCACTTTAACCCCGAACACTGCGGAAGCCTTACCCAAGATCGAGCAGGAGGGCAAAGTCTATACCTTCAAGATTAAGCCTGGAATTTACTTTAGTGCTGATCCGGCATTTAAGGGCAAAAAACGTGAACTGGTTGCTGAGGATTATATTTACTCCATGAAGCGGGTGATGGATCCTAAAAATCATTCGCCGACCTTTTCGTTTATTGAGGGCAAAATTCTCGGTGCAGATGCTGCCATTCAGCAAGCCAAAAGTTCTGGTCAATTTAATTACGATGCGCCAATTGCAGGACTAAAGGCACTTGATCAATATACCTTGCAAATCACGCTCACGCGTTCCGACTTTAATTTCCCTTATATCATGGCCTATGTCACTTTTAGCGGTACCGCCAGAGAAGTCATTGAGCATTATGGCGCGCGTGCAGGTCAGCATCCAGTCGGGACAGGGCCCTATCAATTGCATAAATATGTGCCGCGTAGCCGGATTGAATTAAAGGCCAATCCAGATTACCGGGGATTTAGCTGGAATTTTAAGGGTGAAAATACGGCTTGGGATCAACGTCTGGTAAAAGAAATGAGTGGCAAAAAAATGCCGCAAATTGGGAGGGTCAAGGTCAGTATTATTGAAGAAGAACAATCGCGCTGGCTGGCGCTGAAATCGGGTCAACTGGATTATGACCGGCTCACTGCAAGCGGTGCCGAACAGGCCCTGGTCAATAAACAGCTCAAAAACGAATACAAGCAAAAAGGCATTTTGCATTATCCAAATAAAGACGCAGAAATCACTTATACCATCATGAATATGCGCGATCCTGTGGTCGGTGGAAATTCACTAGAAAAAATCGCTCTGCGTCGGGCAATCGCCTTGTCTTATAACCAGAATGAAGCCATTAAACAGCTGTATAAGGGACATGCAGATAAAGCTGAAATGACCATTCCCGAAGGCGTGAATGGGCATAATCCAGCTTATAAAAATAGTATTGCCTATAATCCGCTCTTGGCCAACAAGCTGCTCGACCGTTTCGGTTATAAAAAAGGTGCAGATGGCTATCGGACTTTGCCTGATGGCACACCTTTGACACTGAAAATGAACTCGACCAGTTCCAGCTCTTCAGTGATTGCAGCGGAATTATGGAAAAAAAATCTGGATGCAGTTGGTCTACGTATTGAATTTAAAATCAGCAATTTCGCCGACAACCTGAAAGAAGCCACGCAATGTAAACATATGCTGTGGGGCGGTGCCTGGATTGCAGATTATCCGGAGGGTGAAAATTTTGCTCAACTCTTATATGGCCCAAATGCACAGCAGGGCAACCTGAGCTGCTATACCTCAAAAGCCTATGATGCCCTGTATCAGGCTGCTATGAAACTGCCACCAGATCAGCGTACGCCCTATTATGAAAAAATGAACCGGCAAATCGAAGCCGATAATCCCTGGATTTTACACAATACCCGGGTGCGTAACTGGCTGATTCACCCTCAGGTTCAAGGCTTTAAGGCACATCCAATCATGAACTCCGTTTGGCAATATCTCGATATTGAACCAGTCAAAAAATAAACCTATTTAGATGAAGAGTATGATGAAGGGAAATTTATCAAAGCAATTCAAGCAACTGACGGGTAGTGTTCTGCTGGGAAGTTTGCTCTGTTCGGGGATCGTTTCTGCATGGGCCGTTAATCCTGCAGATCCTAACAAGGTGATTCGGGATGTTTTTCCTGTGGCAGAAACCGGATTTGATCCCGCCGCAACGCACGATGCCTATTCAGCCCGGGTTAATAGCGCGATTTTTGAAAACCTGTTTAGCTATGACTATCTGGCAACCCCAGCCAAGCTGATTCCTAATACCGCGGTTGCCATGCCAGAAGTCAGTACAGATGGTCTCACCTATACCATCAAAATCAAAAAAGGCATTTACTTCGCCGATGATCCCGTTTTTAAAGGTCAGAAACGTGAACTGACGGCTTATGATTATGCCTATTCATTAAAACGTCTGATCGATCCCAACTTGCATTCACCAAATAGCTGGTTGCTGGATGGCCGGATTAAAGGGCTGGAAGCATGGGTCGCCTTAGGCAAAAAGAATGGCAAAGTCTATGAAAACCCCTTTGAAGGCATTCAAACGCCAGACCGTTATACCCTGATTCTGAAACTGACCCAACCGGATCAAAACTTTCCGATGTTACTGGCACATGGCCCAGCAGCTGCAGTTGCCCGTGAAGTTATTGAAAAGTACCGTAATAAAGCAGGCTTTGCGATGGACAAACCAGTCGGTACAGGCCCTTATTTATTGTCACGCTGGACTCCGGGTTCACGCATTATTTTAAAAGCCAGTCCGAACTACCGGAGTTTTGTCTGGAATTTTAAAGCCAGTAGCAGCGAAGACCAGCCTATTGTGGATGCATTGCAAGGCAAAAAAATGCCGCAAATTGGCACGATTGATATCCGGGTCATTGAAGAAGCCCAGTCACGCTGGTTGGCCTTTAATAAAAATGAACTGGACATGACTGAAATCGACGGCGATATGGTGGTTCAGGCGCTTGAAAATGGGCTACTCAAACCTTCCTTAAAACAAAAAGGGGTTCAGTTATCTAGGATTACCGATCCGCTGATTGGCTACCATTACTGGAATATGCAGAATCCTGTGGTCGGTGGGTTCAGCAAGGAAAAAATTGCGCTACGTCGTGCCATGGCCATGGCTTACTCTACCGACAATATGATCAGTGTCTTGCTCAAGGGCGATGCCAATAAGTTACAGATGCCGGTACCACCCGGGGTGGTTGGTTATTCACCGGATTATAAAAGCAGTATTCCCTATTCGGTCAAGGCGGCCAATATGCTGCTTGACCGTTATCAATACAAAGTCGGGGCCGATGGCTGGCGCAGACAACCCGATGGTAAGCCTTTAGAGATTGAACTGATTGTCGGTAATACCAGTCGTGGTCAGCAACAGGCAGAATTCTGGAAAAAAGCCCTGGACAATATTCAGATCAAGATGGTCAGCAAAGCCATGCCATTTGCCGAGGCGATCAAGCTGGAAAAACAGTGTAAGACCATGTTTAAAAGCTCGGCCTGGATTGCTGACTATCCGGATGCCGACAACTTCATGCAGCTTTTTTATGGCAAAAATGTCAATGTCACCAACAATGCCTGCTTCAAACATCCTGAATTTGACCGCCTGTATGAGCAAACCCAAAGCATGCCAGCCAGTCCTGAACGTGATGCAATCTATCGCAAAATGTCCCGGATTCTGGAAGTGAATATGCCGGTACTGATGCTATATAGCACCTATCGTAATGTCTTGTCGCAACCCCGGGTCATTGGTTATAAAAACCATCCGATTCTGTCTTCAGAGTGGATGTACATCGATATTGATAGCAAAAAGTAAGAAAAATCTGGAGATAAATATGAAATCGAAGTCTTTAAAATTAAGTAGCTTATGTTTAGTCATAATGGGGGGATATCAGGGGGTAGCGGCACAGACTCAAGCGCAGCTGCTGCCATTATTTAAGGCAGCAGAGATTCCATCTTTATGTGATGCCAATCTGGCCAGCATGCAAAAAGATATTCAGATATTTGAAAATCAGAAAATTAAAAATAAGGCCAAGGCAGGGCCTTATCTGGCTGAATGGGATGAATTGCATGCCAAAGCCCGGGATTTTGGTGCAGCAGTCGGATTGTATAGTAATGTCGATCCAGACCCTGCATTGCGTCAGGCAGCAGATGACTGTGAGCTGAAAATCAGCAAGTACCAGACCACGCTGTACCAGAATCCGAAACTGTATGCCCAGTTAAAGAAACTGAAGGCCAGTGATCCGATTGATCAAAAATTCTTGCAAGATATTCTGGAGCAGTTTGAAAAAACCGGGGTACAACTCAGTGCAGAAAAACAAAAGCGCCTGAAAGACATCATCGAAGAATCGACCAAGCTGTCTCAGGATTTCGCCAAAAATGTACGTGATAATCCGCATAAAGTCGAATTTACCCCAGCAGAAATGAAAGGTCTGCCAGCCAGCTATATGGCGGGGTTAAAGAAAAATGAAAAAGGCAATTATCTGCTTGGCTTTGACTATCCGGAATACCAGCCATTCATGGAGCTGGCAGAAAGTGATGAAGCACGCAAACGCTATCAGATGGCTTATACCCGCCGTGGGACAGAGCAAAACCTGCAATTTATGAAAAAAGCCATTGATCTGCGTTATGAGATGGCCCAACTTTTTGATAAAGAAAGCTATGCACATTCAGCCCTTGAATTTCGTATGGCAAAAACCCCTGAAGCGGTGAATTCTTTTCTAGAGGATGTATATAGCAAAGTCGCACCTTTAGAGAAGCAAGATGTAGAGGAGTTACGCCAGTTCAAAGCCGAGACCTTAAAAGTTCCACGAGAGAAAGCAGATATTACTCGCTGGAATCAGGGCTATTGGAGTGAAAAACTGCGTCAGGCCAAATATAAGGTCGATCAGGAAAAACTGCGCGATTACTTCCCGACCGAAGCGGCACAAAAATGGTTATTTGCTGTGTCATCAGAACTGTACGGGATTGATTTCAGGCCGATGAAAGTCAAGGCCTGGCACAATGAAGTGGAATATTATGCGGTACATGACACTGCCTCAGGTGAATTCTTGGGCGGATTATATGTCGATAAATACCCGCGTGAAGGTAAATATGGACACGCGGCCGTCTGGGGCGCCTATGGTGGCAGTACCCTGAATCAGCGTCGTCCGGTGTCGGTACTGGTCACCAACTTCAACCGCAAAGGTTTGAACAGCAACGAGCTGGAAACCTTTGTGCATGAAATGGGGCATGCCTTACACGGGATTTTATCGAAAACCCGCTATTCCGAACAGTCTGGTACATCGGTAGAGCGTGACTTGGTGGAAGCACCTTCACAGATGTATGAAGAGTGGGCACACCGTCTGGAAACCTTATCAAAAGTGGCCGATTATTGTGAACCGGCTTGTCCACGTGTCGATGCTGCCATGACTGAGCGTCTCAAAGACGTAAAAAACTATGGTCGCGGTCTGCATTATGCGCGTCAGACTTTATATGCGCAGTACGATATGGCCTTACACAGTAAAGATGCCCTCAAGACCGACCCATTAAAATTATGGCAAGAGATGGAAAGCAAAACTGCCTTGGGTTATGTACCCGGTCAGCAGTTCCCGGGACAGTTCGGGCATGTGATGGGCGGCTATCAGGCAGGTTATTACAGCTATATGTGGTCCGAGGTGATTGCGCTAGATATGCTCTCTGCCTTTGGCGATCAGTTGATGGATAAAAAAGTCGGTGCGCATTATCGCAATACGGTCTTGGCGCAAGGCGGACAAAAACATGGCGAGCAGATGGTGAAAGACTTTCTGGGTCGTGATCCAGACAGCAAAGCTTTCTTTAATGAAATCTCTGGAAAAAATTAAGGAAGGCAAGCGATGCTGGCATATATTATTCGACGGCTCTGGCAAATGATCCCCACCATGCTCGGGGTGATTTTGCTGATCTTCCTGCTGTTTAACTGGGTGGGGGGCGATCCTGCCTATATCCTCGCCGGTAAAATGGCCAATGCAGAACAGATTGAAAACATCCGGCAACAGCTTGGCGTAGATCAACCGTATTATGTGCAACTGTGGATTTTCATCAAGCAGATTTTAACCTTCGATTATGGGGTGAGCTGGAGTACCGGCGAGTCGGTGGCGCAAATTATTAGTACGCGTCTGGGACCCTCACTGACCATTCTGATTCCACTGACCATTTTGCAAACCATTATTTCCATCATTTTAGCCTTGGGTGTGGCGTCAGTTCGCGGCAGTCTGACCGATCGCATGATCATGATGCTGTGTACCATCGGTATGTCGATCAGTATTCTGGTCTATATCATTGTGTTTCAGTATTTCCTCGCTTATGAGCTGAGCTGGTTCCCGGTGCAGGGCTGGAGTGATAATTTCGCTGACAATCTTTTCAAATACGCCTTGTTGCCTGTACTGATTATGCTGGTGGTGAGTATTGCCCCGACCTTACGTCTGTACCGCAGTTTCGTACTGGATGAAGTCAATCAGGACTATGTGCGTACTGCACGGGCCAAAGGTCTGGGCGAAAGCCGGATTCTGGGCGTACATGTGCTACGCAATGCCTCGATTCCGATTATTACCGATGTGATGGCGGGGCTTCCAGCACTGCTGATCGGTGCTTTCCTGATTGAGCGTTTTTTCGGTATTCCGGGGATTGGTCGTGAAGTGATTATTGCCGTAGAGCGTTCGGATTTCCCGGTGATTAAAGCGATTACGGTCTATGTTGCCGCTGCGACCATGATATTCAACCTGATTGCCGATCTGATCTATAAATGGGTCGATCCACGCGTACAGTTGAAGTAGGTGAATTATGCTGAGTGCGATATTTAAAAAAGAGCAACACGCTCAAGCCGTGCCTGAGTCTACTTCGACAGGATTATGGCAACTGGCCATGCGCCGTTTGAAACGTGACCGGATTGCCATGTTCTCCTTATTGGTGGTGCTGTTTTATCTGCTGCTACTTTTGCTTTCCATGAGCGGTTTTATTGCCAAGGACTGGAATAAAGAAGTGGCGGTCAGTTATGCACCGCCAAGTTTTATCAGTGCAGCGCCGGTGCCGGCTGTTTCCGGTGAAGAACAGGAAGCAGAATCGGTCGTTTTACCGGTCAATCCAGTCGATCCTTTAAAAGAGGTGATTGCAGAACTCAATGCTGAAATTGCTGCAGAGCAAAGTATGGGGGGCAGCATCGATTATTATGGTGTAACAGATCCGCTGGCAGAAGACATGCACGTCATTAACCAGCAGCTCGGTGGTCAGCTGATGGATCAGGACAGCGAATTAAAACAGAGTCTGATCTTTGGTGCGGATAAATGGGGACAGGATGTTTTACAGAAAACCATTAAAGGTGCGGAAACCTCGATTCTGGTCGGACTGGTTGCGGCTTTGGTCGCTGTGATCATTGGCACCGTACTTGGTGCACTTGCCGGTTATTTTGGTGGCTGGGTCGATGATCTCCTTAACTGGTTTTATAATGTCTTTACTTCAATTCCTTATTTACTGCTGGTTCTGGCAATTGCTGCGGTGTTACAACAGAAAGGGATTTTATCAATCATCCTGATTTTAGGTCTGACCGGCTGGACGGGAGTATTCCGTCTGGTTCGTGCCGAGTACATGAAACATACGGCGCGTGAATATGTACTGGCTGCCAAGGCGATTGGGGTGAGTAATTTACGGCGTATGTTTGTACATATTTTTCCAAATGTCAGTCATATTGCCTTGGTACAAATGTCCATTCTGGTGGTGGCTTTTATCAAATCTGAAGTGATTCTCAGCTTCCTTGGTTTTGGCGTGCCAATCGGAGTAGTGTCTTGGGGAAGCATGCTGAATGAAGCGCAAAGCGAGCTGATTTTAGGAAAATGGTGGCAATTGGCCGCAGCCTCGATTGCCATGGCGATACTGGTGACGGCTTTCTCGATGTTTACCGATGCACTCCGTGATGCATTAGATCCGAAACTGAAATAGGAGCGCAACCATGTCTGAAATCAATCCAAGCGCAGCACCTGCGTTACTTCGCGTGGAAAATCTGCGTGTCAGTTTTAAAGGTGAAAATAAACAATATATCGAAACCGTGAAAGGGGTTTCTTTTGAAATTCCGGCCAATACTACGGTGGCATTGGTGGGAGAGTCGGGAAGTGGCAAGTCGGTTACTTCACTGGCGACCATGGGCTTGCTCCCGACGGAAAGCGCGCGTATTTCCGAAGACAGCCGGATTATCTTTGAAGGGAAAAATCTGCTTAAGCTCAAAACCCGTGACATGCGCCAGATGTGTGGTAAAGATATTGCCATGATTTTTCAGGAGCCGATGTCCTCGCTCAATCCGGTATTTACGGTAGGCATGCAGATTGCAGAAATCCTGCAACTCCATTTGGGTATGAATAAAAAACAGGCACGGCAACGTACTCTGGAATTGCTCAAAGAAGTGGGTATTCCTGCACCTGAAACTAAAATCGATGCTTATCCGGGGCAGCTTTCGGGGGGGCAGCAGCAGCGGGTCATGATTGCCATGGCCATTGCCTGTGAACCCAAGCTGTTGATTGCGGATGAACCGACCACAGCCCTGGATGTCACCATTCAAAAGCAGATTCTGGACTTGCTGGAATCTCTGCGTCAGCGCCGTCAGATGTCGATGCTGTTCATTACCCATGATCTGGCTTTGGTGGGGGAAATTGCCGATCAGGTGATTGTGATGCGACATGGTGAAATTCGTGAACAAGGTTTGGTTCAGGACGTACTGGATCGACCTCAGGATATGTATACCCGGGCTTTATTGCATTGCCGTCCACAATTGTCGCAACGTCCGTTACGTTTGCCGATGATCAGTGATTTTATGAAACAGGATGGTTCAACCTGGCTGGACGATATCCACCTGAATACTCAACTTCCGCAACGCTCACGCGGACTCAAGGGCGGAGAAGAAATTATTCTGGATGTACGTGATCTGAAAAAATCTTTTTATAGCCGCAAAGGTCTGTTTGGCAAAGATGAATTTCAGGCGGTGAAAGGGGTTTCTTTTCAGCTGGCCAAAGGTAAAACCTTGGGGCTGGTCGGAGAATCCGGTTCGGGCAAAACCACCATTGGCTTGCTATTGATGCGTTTGCAACAGGCAACAGGCGGTAAAGCGCTATTTCAGGGGCGGGACATTTTGGCCATGTCTGAAAAGGAATTTAACCAGTATCAACGTAAAATCCAGATCATTTTCCAGAATCCTTATGCCTCTTTAAATCCGCGTTTTACCGTGGGGCAAATCCTGATGGAACCAATGCAGATTCATAAAATTGGTCAGGATGATACAGAACGCAAGCAAATGGCTTTGGACCTGTTGGAGCGGGTCAGCTTGCCTGTTCAGGCTTTTTATCGCTATCCGCATGAGTTTTCCGGTGGTCAGCGTCAGCGAATTGCGATCGCGCGTTGCCTGACTTTAAAACCTGAAATTTTAATCTGTGATGAATCGGTCTCGGCACTGGATGTTTCAGTACAGGCGCAGGTCTTGAATTTACTGCAAGATTTGCAGGATGAATTTGGACTCAGTTATATTTTCATTTCACATGATTTATCGGTGGTGAAGTATATTTCAGATCAGATCATGGTGATGAATCACGGGGAACTGGTGGAAATTGCCAATTCAGATGAATTGTATCAGTCACCACAGCATGAATATACCAAGCGTTTACTCAGTGCCATTCCACAAGGGATTCCACAAAGTGCCTGATACATAATGCATAAAAAAGTCAGGCATTTGCCTGACTTTTTTTGTTTATATCAATTAAAACTTTTTAAAGCCTTTATTGACACCGTATGGACGACGTGGCGCATTTTCATCACGCTCTTCACGGCGACCAAAAGCTTGATCTGGACGAGTTTCGCGGCGAGGAAATTGAGTATTGCCATCACGGTTGTCACGACGAACGAACTGCGTACCATTTTGGTTTTCATTTCTGTCACGACGACCATAGGCATTGTCATCACGACGCTCGCGGCCAGGGTTATTCTGTGGTTGTTGTTCATCACTGTCACGACGTTGCTGACGCAAGAAACCGCCACGGCGTGCAGCCATCGGTTTATCCTGCATACGCTCGTTACGACGTTTCGCCATACCAAACAGGCCTGTACCTTGACGTGGTTTCAGTTCCACAGCTTTGGTCAGGTTGTCGATATCGTTTTTATCCAGTTCAATCCAGCGACCGGTACGCAGTTCGCGTGGCAGAATCACAGTACCGTAGCGGGTACGCAGCAGACGGCTTACTTTCAGACCTTGTGATTCAAAGATACGACGTACTTCGCGGTTACGACCTTCTTTTACTACGACCTGGAACCAACGGTTAATACCATCACCGCCGAGTTCAGAGAACGATTCGAATTTCGCTGGGCCGTCATCTAATACCACGCCTTTAAGCATGGTGTTTTTGATTTGTGGTGTCACCTCACCCATGACACGAACTGCGTATTCACGTTCGATTTCATTGGATGGGTGCATCAAGCGGTTGGCAAGTTCGCCATCATTGGTGAACAGTAACAGACCGGTCGAGTTAATATCCAGACGGCCGACCATCACCCAGCGATCGCCCGGAATCGCAGGCAACTGTTCAAACACGGTCGGGCGGTTTTCAGGATCGCTACGTGAGCAGATTTCGCCTTCAGGCTTATAATAGATAATCACACGACGACGAATTTCGTCTTCAATCTGAAATGCAACCTTACGACCATCGATGCGAAGCTCATCACCTGGTTCGATTCGTTCACCCACTTGGGCAATTTGCCCATTGACGCTTACACGACCCGCGGCAATGACTTCTTCCATATAACGGCGAGAACCCAAACCAACGCGTGCAAGCACCTTTTGCAATTTTTCACTCATGACAGCATAACCTTAGAAATAATTATCAACAGTTCACCTATTTATGACTTCGGTGCATTTGCATCGAGGGCCATAAAAGCTTCCTTGGCATCCTGCAGGGGAGGCAATTGGCCTAAAGAATTCAAGCCAAACGCATTTAAAAATTGTGGCGTTGTCATTAACAACGCAGGTCTTCCAGGGAGTTCACGAAATCCGGATTCTTTAATCCAGTTCCAGTCAAACAGCGTACGCAAAATCTGACTGTTATTCGTCACACCACGAATTTGTTCAATATCGGCTCGGGTCACCGGCTGGTGATAAGCAATCACTGCAAGTGTTTCAAGTAAGGCCGGCGACAAGCGAGTTGGTCGCTCAGGCCAGGTCTGTGCAATAATATTACGATATTTTGCACGCACTTGAAAACGATAACCTTGTGCTGTTTCAATCAGTTCAATCGAACGGCCATGCATTAACATGGAAAGTTGTTGTAAATACTGACGTAATTCCTGTTTGCTATAGCGATCCTGAAAAGCCTCTTTCAGACGCGCCAGTGAAACCGCAGAGTCGCTGGCGAAAATAATCGCCTCAAGCTGCATCAACACCTCATGCAGATTATCTTCTGCAGAAAACAGCGTATTTAGCTCTAGTGTCATTGACTGGCTCCTTGAACTGCGAGCGGGGCTTCAATACCTGTAGCAATAATCTGAATTTTTTGTTGCCGGGTCAGCTCCAGCACTGCCATAAAGGTCACCACCATACCCATGCGTCCCTGACTCGGTTTGAGTAAATCGGCAAAAGATAAGACTTCGCCAGATTCCAGACAGCTTTCAATATAGGCAATCCGTTCTTCGAGCAGTACCGGTTCCTGTTGCACCTGATGAATCACCGGTTCAGGACGGTTAAAAACACACAACAAGGCATCACGCAGTAAATCGATCGAATAGCCTTCATTATTCTGCTGAACGTCACCCAGACTGACATGGGTCAGGAATGTATCACGTTCCAGAATAGGCATTTGCCCCAGACGTTCTGCTGCCTGTTTAATTCTTAAATAATTTTCTAAACGGTCGATCAGTTCTTGTTTTGGATCTTGCTCAATCGCAGACAGGCTTTTCGGTTTAGGCAATAACAGACGCGATTTGAGATCTGCCAATAAAGCAGCCATCACCATATAATCTGCGGTCAGCTCAATATTCAGGGATTTCATTGCATCCATATAGGATAAATATTGCGCTGCAATCGGCGCGATATCGACTTGCAACAGGTCAAAACCGTTTTTTTGAATCAGGTAAATTAAAAAGTCGAGTGGGCCTTCAAAATGTTCTAACAAGATTTCAAATGCGGCGGGAGGAATATACAGATCCTCTGGAATAGTATCCTGCCATTCATCCAGAACCCGAATGTGCGGAGCAGATTCCATTGTGTTATGGATAATTTGAGTCATTACAATTATAGGCCACGCGAATTTTCAAAGGCATGCAAAGGCTTGATCTTCGGTATCTCATCGAAAGAAAAAGCATAGAATTAAGTGCCGTCATTGTACTGGAAAAGTAACTCTAAATAAATTAAATAAGGAGTCAAAGGCATAAAAACTTGAAAAAATAATGGAATTTATTTGCAATTTAAAAGAAGGCCCCAAAAAAACAGCCAGATAAGCGGGGCAAAGAGTCAATGTGTTACGGGTGGAAGCTATGACCATATCCATGTTTTAGTATCTGTTTTAGTATCCTGCGATATGATTAATACCTATCTGAGTGCTAAGAACTTCAGCGCGGTGAGGAAGGATATTCACTCAGTGCAAACTCAATCATACGTTGGCAAGTCTCTGCCAGGCATACGTTCTGGCTTGAATAGATCTGCAACAACTGTCTCAATAGAGCCAACGTCAGGAAAAATTGGTACTCAGTATGATCAATATTTACAGTGGGATGGGGAGAAGAATGTGCTTCGACCATGACTGCCTTGGATTGTAGAGTCCAAGGCATTTCAGCGTAGATCAGATCCTGTGCAGAAAATTCATGCTGATTTAGCAGGAGATAAAATAGATCCATGCATTCGAACTCTCTCAATACTGAAGGACAATTTTCGCATTTTTCATTTAACGACTATTCAAATGCACTCACATCACCGACACCCCGACGAATAATTTCTGGATGATCACCAGATAAATCAATAATCGAGGTGGTGCTTAATGTACCTAAACCGCTATCGATAAACACATCAATGCGTTTGCCCAATTGCATTTCAATCTCAAAAGGATCATCCAGCGGATCGGTCTGGTCCGGCAAAATCAGGGTAGAGGTCAAGAGAGGCTCACCCAGTTCTTTGAGCAGCATCTGACACACCGGATTGCTCGGAATGCGCAGGCCAATGGTTTTCTTTTTGGGATGCATCAAGCGTTTCGGCACTTCACTGGTGGCCGGTAAAATAAAAGTGGTGACTGCTGGTGTATTGTTTTTGAGTAAGCGATACATGGCATTGTCCACTTTGGCATAGGTGGCAATATCGGATAAATCACAGCACAAAATTGCATATTGATGTTTTGGGCCAAGTCCGCGAATCTGCGCAATGCGTTCCATGGCACTTTTATTCCCAATCTGGCAACCAATCGCATAGGCAGCATCCGTGGGATAGACCACCACATCGCCAGCACGGATTCGTTCTACCGCCTGACTGATTAAGCGCGGTTGCGGGTTATCGGGGTGTACGCGTAAATGCAGCATAGAGGCTACTCCAAGCTTGGGCTGATGGCTTATTATGTGGCGCTCAGGCAGCGTCTGGCAATCACCAAAAAGGTAGATTTGTGTAATTTAATCAAGCATTTCACGTATAAATTCATCAGATTGTAAACTTTTGCCACCTCTGCTACAGGCACAGATACATTGAATAAAGCGTTGTGCATCCCGTGGCAATTTTGCCTCACCACGAAAATAAGCCTGCACTTGTGCATAGACATGATCTTTAAAGCGGGTTCCGTCACCGCCGTCACCAGTCAGGTTATCCAGCGACACCCGAAATTTACGCCCAAAGGCCTGGGCAAACATCCACTCGATTGCCTGCGGTTTAATTTCTACCTGTTCAAACAGTGCTTGTTGTTCGGCTGTACGCCCATCCGGGGCATACCAGTAACCAAGATCCGGAAGTTCCCGGCGTTTATCCCCGGCAATTGTCCAATGGCTGATTTCATGCAAGGCACTATTAAAGAATCCATGTGCAAACTGAATCCGGGCAGGAGTATCGGCATCGGCAGGAAAATATTCAGGTTCAAATTCGCCACGGACTAAAGTCACATTTAAATGGGAAAACCAGTGATTAAAGTGTAAGATGAGCCAGTCCACCTGCTGCGCTTCTGACGATAAATTCGTCCATGGCGAGAGTTGCACTTGTTGTGTTGAACTGTCAGAATCAAGGCTTGGAATTGTGCTAACGAGTGATGAAACATTCACTTCTGTTTGCGGCTGCAACAGATGCATGACTTGAGTTACCCAAATGGTCTGTCGAAATAAGTACAAAATTGTATCTTAATCTTTGACAGAGTACTGATGAATTTGTAGAATTGCCGCCTTAATTATGTCAGCAAATACCTTTCCGGCACAGATTGAGCCGTTTAAATGGGCTGAACAGGGCTTTAAATGGTCAGGTCAACTGCCTTTATCCCGCTTTGTTCGTATCGCTCGTGAAGCTGTTGGATCAATTGATGATCAATTGATTAACATAGACTGTAAGCTATCAATGGATGCCTATCATCGTATTGCATGGCTAGATGGTCACGTTGAAACAAAAGTTCCTATGGAATGCCAGCGTTGTCTGGAAACTGTAGAGATTGAACTGGTTTCATCGTTCCATTTGGCACTTGTGGATGATGAGTCACTGATAGAGCGCTTGGATGAGGATGCTGATTTCATCGTCCTAGGTGAAAGTGAAGCAACGACCAAAGGTGACTATGATGCACCTGCGACCGCTGATTTGCTCGCGCTGATAGAAGATGAACTGTTATTGTTGGTGCCGTTGTCGCCTAAACATGAGTTTTGCGAACATAAGCATCAGCCTGCCATAGAAGAAGTTGTCGAAGAAAAACGAGATAATCCGTTTGATGTTTTGGCAGCTCTGAAGGGTAAACTTAACTAATTTTTGTGTTATACTCTTGTGTATAAGACAATCGAATTTGTTCTGATCCATTTTTTCGATCTTTGTAAGGAGCCATCATGGCCGTTCAGCAAAACCGTAAAAGTCGCTCTCGCCGTGACATGCGCCGTTCACATGACGCTTTAACCGAGAATGCATTAACTGTAGACCAAGCTACTGGCGAGACTCACCGTCGTCACCACGTATCTAAAGATGGTATCTACCGTGGTCGTCAATTATTCGCTAAAGCATCTGCTGAATAATTGATGATGTATTAAGCGTCAAGCTTAGTAGAAAAAATGGGAGCATTTAGCTCCCTTTTTTTTGTCCTTGATTTTTGCTTGCATCGGTTTTTTGTTGTATTTGGCAATTACCGCCAGCAAAATTACATGCTAAATTGCGCTCCACAATGATTTAGGTGGCTTTATTGGCCAGTCTTCTTGCTACAACTGAAGATGACACCTCTTGAATGAAAGGATTTTATTATGTCTGCGACACAACTCGAACAAGCAGCACAAGCAACGAAAACTGCATTTGTAT
This sequence comes from Acinetobacter sp. YH01008, assembly GCF_013420435.1. Taxonomy (NCBI): domain Bacteria; kingdom Pseudomonadati; phylum Pseudomonadota; class Gammaproteobacteria; order Moraxellales; family Moraxellaceae; genus Acinetobacter; species Acinetobacter sp. YH01008. The sequence goes on along the minus strand of NZ_VOYD01000011.1, from coordinate 16,620 downwards.
TTCCGGGTCAAGGCTCACAAAAAGCCGGCATGCTGGCTGAACTTGCAGAGCAGTTTTCTGCTATTCGTGAGACATTTGCAGAAGCCTCTGAAGCTGTCGGCTTCGATTTGTGGCAGATTGCGCAAACTGGCGAAAACTTAAATCAAACTGAATTTACCCAGCCGGTATTGCTGACTGCAAGTATTGCCTTGTGGCGCGTGTGGCTGGAATCTGGTGGTGTGGCACCGAAATATCTGGCAGGCCATTCACTGGGTGAGTACAGCGCGCTGGTGGCAGCGGGTAGCCTAAGCCTGGGTGATGCAGTCAAACTGGTCAACCTGCGCGGTAAACTGATGCAGACGGCTGTACCTCAGGGTGTCGGTGCAATGGCTGCTATTTTAGGTCTGGATGATGCCAAAGTGATTGAGCTGTGTGCACAGGCAACTGCAGCAGGTGAAGGTTCTGTTGAAGCGGCAAACTACAATGCCCAAGGGCAGGTTGTGGTTGCAGGCAATAAAGATCGCGTTGAAGCAGTGATGGCACTGGCCAAAGAAAATAGCGCTAAGGCGATTGCATTGCCGGTATCGGTTCCATCGCATTGTTCACTGATGAAACCTGCGGCAGAACAGTTTGCGCCTGCATTGGAACAAACCGCCATTGAGCTGCCATGCATTCCTGTATTACAAAATGTAGGCGCTGAAGCTGCGGCTGATGTCCCTGCATTGCGTCAGGCTTTAACAGCGCAACTTTATGAATCAGTACAATGGACCAAAACCCTGCAATTCCTTCAAGATGAAGGCATTCAGTACATCGTTGAATGTGGTCCGGGCAATGTATTGAGTAACTTGGCGAAACGCCTACCGAATATTCAAAAAGCACTTCCACTGGATAGCAAATCTCGTCTGGAAGATGCATTGAACACCGTATTGACGGCAGAAGGGAAAATTGCATGACACAGGAACCGAAAGTTGCCTTGGTAACAGGTGCAAGTCGTGGTATTGGTGCTGCGATCGCACAACAGTTGATTCAGGATGGTTATTTTGTCGTGGGTACTGCGACCTCTGAAGCGGGCGCTGAAAAATTATCTGCACAGTTTGCTGAAAATGGTGCGGGCAAAGTTTTAGATGTACGTGATGGTGCTGCGATTGATGCACTGGTGACGGAGATCGAACAGAACTATGGTCCAGTGCTGGCGTTGGTTAATAATGCCGGTATTACCAAAGACAACTTATTGCTTCGCATGTCTGAAGATGACTGGGATGATATTTTAAATATTCACCTGAAAGCCGTTTACCGTCTGTCTAAACGTGTGCTGAAAGGCATGACCAAGGCACGTTTCGGACGCATCATCAACATCAGCTCTGTGGTGGCACACTTTGCCAACCCGGGGCAGGCCAACTATTCTGCTGCCAAAGCCGGAATTGAAGCCTTCAGTCGTAGTTTGGCCAAAGAAATGGGTAGCCGTCAGATTACGGTTAACTCGGTCGCACCAGGCTTTATTGCAACTGAAATGACGGAACAGTTAAGCGAAGAAATTCGTAAAAAAATGACTGAGCAAGTGGCGTTAAACCGTTTGGGTAACCCACAAGATATCGCAAATGCTGTAAGTTTCCTGGCTTCAGACAAAGCCAGTTACATTACTGGTACAGTTATGCATGTAAATGGGGGCTTATACATGAGCTAAGCTCAAGTATAAACTTTCCAAATTTTTTAGATTCAATTAAACTAACGGCATTAAAAACGCCACAAGCAATGAGGAGAATTCCTGTGAGCGATATCGAACAACGTGTTAAGCAAGCAGTTGCAGAACAACTTGGTATCAAAATCGAAGAGATTAAAAACGAAGCGTCTTTCATGGATGACTTAGGTGCAGATTCTCTAGATCTAGTTGAACTGGTTATGTCTTTCGAAAATGATTTCGACATCACGATTCCTGATGAAGATTCTAACGAAATCACAACTGTTCAATCTGCAATTGACTATGTTTCTAAGAAACTGGGTTAATCGCCGATTTCAGCTTTGCTGAGCATAAAGACCACCCTCTCGGTGGTTTTTTTGTGTCTGCTTTTCACCTAAATGGAAATTTTACAATCGATTACCTTTCTGTCACCAATGACTAACTATGCCTTGGCTATTTTCATTATAAAAATAAGAGTGATATGACATTAACGACAAGAATGGAGTTCCATATGGGTCTTTTTGATTTTGTAAAAGGTATCGGTAAGAAAAATACAGCTGCCGCAGAGCCGCAGGCCGCACCAGCAAATACTACTCCAGCCGCAGCAGCACAGCCCGCAGAGCCTTCTGCCCAAGAAGTCGCAAATAAATTACTTGGTCATGTAAAAGGTCTGGGTCTTCCGATCACTGGTTTATCCATCAGTTATAATTCAACCTCGGATCTGGCCACGGTCAGAGGTCAGGTGCAAAGTCAGGCCGATCGTGAAAAAATTATTCTGGCGGTGGGGAATATTGATCATGTGGCCAAAGTGGATGATCAGCTTACGGTCAGCAGCCCTGAACCGGAAAGCAAATTCTATACGGTAAAATCGGGGGATAGCTTGTCAAAAATCTCGAAAGAATTTTATGGTGATGCCAATCAGTACAATAAGATCTTTGAGGCCAATCGCCCATTGCTCAAAGATGCTGATGATATTTTCCCGGGACAGGTATTGCGTATTCCGGCCTGATTTTTAAGTCGAAAATAAATATCTAAATATCTTGTTCACCATAATGCCCCATTTGGGGCATTATTTTTTTGGAAACAGCTTGAGCGCTGAATGTTGAAAGATAAAAATAATTACCCGCCAAGATCCAGATAGAGACTTTCTTTTACTTCCTCCATGACCACATAACTATGTGAGGAAGCAGAAGCAGGTAATTTTTTTAGCAAATCGCCTAACAGACGCCGATAGGCACTCATCTCTTTGAGACGTGCCTTGACCAGATAATCAAAGTCACCGGAAATCAAATGACATTCCAGTACTTCTGGAATTTCGGTCAGATTACGCGCCACCTGATCAAATACATCACCCGATTTTGCAGAAAGCTTAATCTCCAGAAAGACCAGCAAATTGCGTTCTAGCAGTTCCGGATTTAAGCGCGCGTAATAACCCATGATAATGCCTTCGCGCTCCAGCCGTTTTACCCGTTCTGAACAGGGTGTGGTTGACAGGTTCACACGTGCTGCCAGCTCACTAATGGCAATCCGGCCATCGCGTTGCAAGATATCCAGAATCATGCGATCAATGCGGTCTAATTTACGCATCAATATTTCCCTCTTTTTTTTAATTCTGCCCGAAAAAAATGTTTATTTCACTAAATATATCGTCTCAATATAGTTAAATTCACTATTGATCCAAAAATATACTAGTTAAATCAACTAGAAAAATTTGAGGGTAGTAAGATGCGCGTTTTGGTCTTAGGCAGTGGTGTAATCGGTGTGGCGAGTGCCTACTATCTGGCGCAGCAGGGTGCGGAAGTTACAGTGCTCGACCGTCAAACCGGGCCGGCTGAAGAAACCAGTTTTGGCAATGCCGGACAAATTTCTCCGGGCTATTCGACGCCATGGGCAGCACCAGGCATTCCATTTAAAGCAGTGAAATGGATGTTCCAGCATCATGCACCTTTGGCCATTAATTTAGATGGCAGTATGTGGCAGTTGAACTGGATGGCACAAATGCTGAAAAACTGTAATCCAGCCAGCTATGCGATTAACAAAGAACGTATGACTCGTGTGGCTGAATATAGCCGTGACTGTTTACGTGAATTGCGTAAAGAAACCGGGATCAGCTATGAGCACCGTTCTAAAGGTACTTTGCAAGTCTTTCGTAACGAAGCGCAATTAGAGATGGTGCAACGTGATATTGCGGTATTGCGAGAATGCGGCGTACCGCATGAATTGTTGTTGGGCGCTGATCTGGCCAAAGTTGAGCCAGCCCTAGCACATGCCCAAGATAAACTGGTGGGCGGCTTGCATTTACCCAATGATGAGACAGGCGACTGTTATTTATTTACCAATGCCTTAGCCAATGTTGCCAAAGAATTGGGCGTGCAGTTTAAATTTAACCAAAATGTTGAGCGTTTGGTGATTGAAGGCGATGAAATTAAGGGTGTCGTGGTCAATGGTGAAGTGCTGACGGCTGATAAATATGTATTGGCATTCGGTAGTTATTCGCGTGATTTCTTAAAACCTTTGAATCTGGATTTGCCGGTTTATCCAGTCAAAGGCTATTCACTGACCATTCCAATTGTTGATGCCAACTTTGCACCACAATCTACGGTGCTGGATGAAACCTATAAAATTGCCATTACGCGTTTTGACCAGCGGATCCGTGTTGGCGGCATGGCCGAACTAAGTGGATTTAACCACAATTTGAAAGACAATCGCCGTGCCACTCTGGAAATGGTCACTCAGGAATTGTTCCCAGGCGGGGATCTGGCAGAAGCGAGTTTCTGGACCGGTTTACGTCCAATGACCCCAGACAGTACCCCGATTATTGGTGTAACGCGTTTTAAAAATCTGTTCCTGAATACTGGACATGGCACCCTGGGTTGGACCATGGCCTGTGGTTCGGGCAAGTTAATCAGTGACATTGTGTTGAATCATAAAACCGAAATCAGCACTGAAGGACTTTCACTCGGACGTTATTCACACGCGGCCTAAATTGCTGTTTCAAGGAAGAAGCTATGCCACGCCCAATTCAAGCTGTAGTGCACTTAGATGCATTGCAGCATAACCTGAAGATCGCCAAAGCCGCAGCGCCAAATGCAGAAGTCTATGCTGTGGTTAAAGCCAATGCCTATGGTCATGGTATTGAGCGAGTCTATTCAGTATTTCAATCAGCCGATGGTTTTGCCTTGCTGGATTTGGCTGAAGCGCAGCGTCTGCGTGCGCTCGGTTGGCAGGGCAAAATTTTACTGCTCGAAGGAATTTTTGCTGTAGACGATTTAGACGTCTGTGCTGCATTAGATTTAAGTTTTAGTCTACATAGCCAGCATCAAATCACCTGGTTAACGCAGTTTCAGCAGATCAATCCAGACGCAAAATTTGATGTGTACTTAAAACTTAACAGCGGTATGAACCGTTTGGGTTTTCAGGCCCACGAATATACGGATATTTTTAAGCAAGTCCAGGCACTGGGCAATGTACGCTCAGTTAGCCATATGACGCATTTTTCCGATGCAGATGGTCAGCGCTTTGGCCAGAACGGCATTGATTATCAATATTCAATGTTCACGCAAATCACTGGGTCTTTAGCCGGAAAAACTTCTGTCAGTAATAGTGCAGCCATCCTGCGCCATCATCACTATATTCAATCCGACATTGTGCGTAGTGGCATCATGCTGTATGGCAGTTCGCCTGACTATCCTGACCATACTATTGATGACTGGAATCTGCAGCCCGGCATGAGCCTGCGCAGTGAAATCATTGCGATTCAGTATATTCAGGCTGATGAAAGTGTGGGTTATGGTTCTAACTTCGTTGCGGAGCAGGCGATGCGCATTGGTGTAGTGGCATGTGGATATGCCGATGGGTATCAGCGCATTTCAGCAACAGGTACACCAGTTCTGGTGGATTCAGTGCAGACTCAAGTTCTTGGTCGGGTCAGTATGGATATGCTTACCGTCGATCTGACCGCTGTCCCTCAGGCGACTGTGGGGAGTGAAGTGGTGCTTTGGGGGAAATCTTCGCAAGGTGAAATTTTATCAATTGATGAGGTCGCGGCCGGTTCAGGAACCGTAGGCTATGAATTGATGTGTGCGATTACGGCTCGTGTACCGGTTTGGATTGAAAGCTAAAACTAAATATTGACCAAATAACGGAAGAAATTGAGAGGACATATGATGATGGAACACACCGATATCCAGCGTATTAACAGCAATCAGGTCATGAGTGCTGTCACCATTCACAACCAGACCGTGTATGTATCAGGGCAGGTGCCGGATAGCACCCGTCAGGATATTAGCGGTCAAACGCAGGAAGTGTTGACGAAAATTGATCAGCTGCTCAAGCTGGCAGGAACAGACAAAAGCCGACTGCTGTCGGCACAACTATTTGTGAAAAATCTGGAAGATTTTCAAACCGTGAACCAGATCTGGATTCACTGGTTGCAAGGACAGGGAACTCCGGCACGTGCCACCATTCAGGCAGATCTGGTCAATCCTGACTGGCTGATTGAAATTGCAGTGATTGCAGCACAGGCTTGAGTTGTTTTGATTTTTATATCTCCCAACTCAATTTTGTAAGGACATCAGCTCCGGTCATTTAGCTTTTTAAATGGAACTTCATCTGCATTCAGGATTTCAGGAAGAAATCCGATCAGATGGGCAAGGGTCTGATGCGAAAAAGGAACTAAACATGAATACAACATCCGCTAAAGATGACGCAGCGCCGTCGCAACATGAGCTACAACGCAAGCTATCCAATCGGCATCTGCAGTTAATTGCCATTGGTGGTGCAATTGGTACCGGTTTATTTATGGGATCGGGTAAAACTATCTCTTTGGCCGGCCCTTCAATTTTATTTATTTATATGATTATTGGCTTTATGTTTTTCTTCCTGATGCGCGCATTGGGTGAGATATTGTTGGCTAATTTACATTACAAATCATTTATTGATATGGCACGCGACCTGATTGGTCCGGGCGCGGCCTATTATATTGGCTGGTCTTATTGGCTTGGTTGGGTTCTGGTCGGGATTGCCGATTTAGCAGCGATTATTAATTATCTGAGTTTCTGGTTGCCTGAGGGTGTGGCCTTTACCCCCATCGGGCAGGCATTGATCAGTGTCGGCTGTGTATTGCTGGTTCTGGGTTTGAACTTGCTGACGGTCAAACTGTTTGGTGAAATTGAATTCTGGTTTGCCCTGATTAAGATTTTAGCCATTTTAGGCCTGATCTTTATTGGCGGCTTTATGGTGTTGAACCAGTTTCAAGCACCAGATGGCAGTACTGCAAGCTTTAGCCATGTCTGGTCGGGTGGTATGTTTCCCAAAGGTGCGGATGGCTTCCTGGCAGGCTTCCAGATTGCCTTATTCGCCTTTGTCGGTGTGGAATTGCTCGGTACGATGGCAGCTGAAACCAAAGATCCTGAGAAAAATTTACCTAAAGCCGTCAATGCGATTCCGACGCGTATTATCTTGTTCTATGTGTTGTCATTGTTTGTAGTGATGTCAGTGACTCCATGGGCTAAAATTCCTGCGGATCAAAGTCCTTTTGTCAGCTTATTCATGCATGCCGGTATTGGTGCGGCGGCGATCATCATGAATCTGGTGGTTTTGTCATCCGTCATGTCTTCCATGAATAGTGGTGTATTCTCCACCAGTCGTATGCTTTTCGGATTGGCGCGTGGTCAACAGGCACCTGCCGCTTTGGCGCATCTATCGAAACGTTCTGTACCAGCCAAGGGTTTAATGTTCTCATGTGCCTTTATTATGGCTGGTGCAGCTTTGCAGTACTTTGTGCCCAATACCCTGGAAGCTTTTACTTTAGCGACGTCGCTGTGCGTGATTTTGTTTATTAGTATTTGGAGCTTAATTATGGTGTGTTATCTACGCTACCGTAAATTACGCCCTGAACAGCATGCCAACTCCACCTTTAAAATGCCGGGCGGGGTATGGATGAGCTATATCGTACTAACTTTTCTGGCTTTCGCTCTGGTCATTTTAAGTTTGGAGCCAGATACATTCAATGCATTAAAAATCAGTCCATTATGGTTGATTGTTTTGGCAGTAACTTATTATGTACTGTATCGGCCGCGTGTCGCAGCCGCGAGAAAAGCGGCATTAGAAACACAATGAAATAGCTCAAAAAAATCCCCGCCTGATCGGGGATTTTTTTATTGTAAGCAGAATAATTTGTGAATCATCCTTCCTCTATTTTCTAAAAAAGCCAAATCATCATTCAGATAATTAAAGTTGAGGAACACAGCGCTGATAAAATTTACTTTGATTGGATGTATATTCGAAATAAATTAAACAGGTATAAATACATAGAATAAATAATGCAACCCTTGCTACTGGCGAAACAAACAAAGATGATAAAAGGATGATGAGCAAACACGGGATTATCCATACCAATACACGTTTCTTTTTTTGTTTTACAACGACTTGAATTTCCTGATTTGACATTGGTTTAGTCTGATTTTTCCACAATTCGATTTTTATTGGCTCATTGCTAAACTTAAGTTGTCGGTATTCACTATAAGCGGGCTGTAAGGCATCATGCTTCATAAAAAAATCCGAATATGAGGCAAAAATATAATTTTCGATCTGCTCTAAACTTGGTGATGCTGTGCTAACACTAAAATCCTGATTCAAATCTTGAAAGACAAGCTGAAAATTTCCAGCGTATTCATTGCGGATAAAATGAATCGATAACATGGATTCTGGATAAAAATAACTTGGGTGCAGTAGATAATTTTCATGCCGTTGCCACAGTGGGTGTTTGTGGAATTATGGGTGAAAATTGGCAATTCGTCAGGGTTGGGATGATAAGCACGTATTTGTAAAATAAGAGCTAAATCAGGTGTAAGGCACACTTCAACTGATTGACCTACAAGTTGTTCAGGTTTAACTTCTATGGGTTGTAAAATTAAGAAATCGGGATAGCGAATATTAAAAGTCTTTTTATGGGTTTCATTTTTTAAATCATAAAATTTAAGTTCAATATTAAGCTGCTTTAATTTGGGATCATATTTTGAAACTTTGGTGATCTTGCCAAATGTCTTGAGGTATTGGTCGGAATATTGTTTTCGTGTTTTTCGAGCATATAGCCATAGATACAAACCCTCTATTTCATTTAATGTAAACAGCCCAAGAAAAAGTACAGAAATAGTTAGTTGTGGATTATTAGAATTCCATACAAGATAAATCGCGCCAATAGCAAAAATCCAATGAAAGCGAGCTTTTATTTTTTGATGAAGCTTAAGCTTTGGGCCATGCAATTTTTTAAAGTTTTTCACAGCATCTGAATATAATTTTTGAGCTTCAGGTGTTGAGGCTGTTTTAATTTCTGCGGATGGAAAGTTCTGCATAATTGACCTTTTATTTTTCATGATCTTGTTTTTGTGTTAGCTAAAGGAAAGAATCCGTTCAGAAATATCCAGATTACTCTTTTTTTATTGTGTACATGAGTCTGATTTCATTTTTATAGTATTTTGATTTTTAAGATATTATATTAAAAATTGAATAAAAATAAAGTAATCAAGTTTTCAAAATACAGGTAATTTTCTCAAAAAGAGGAAGAGTTATGTATAGTGCAGTCATTTCCAAGACACAAACTTTCTGAATTGAATCTTAAAATGGACAGCTGTGTGCAGATTTAAATATTCAGACATAAAAAATCCCCGACTGATCGGGGATTTTTTTGATTGCGTGGGTGAATTAGAAAGTAGGTTTAACTACGACTAAAATCACCACTGCAAATAAGATCAGGGTTGGCATCTCATTAAAATAACGCCAAAACTTGTGTGACTTGTAATGGGCATTTTCCATCAGTTTTTTGCGGTAATAGCCACATACCAGATGATAAATCACCAATAAACCCACCAGACCCACTTTCAGGTAAAACCATACAGCTTCATGATAGTGACGTGTTGCATCACCCCAATCGACCAGAAAGTGCGCTGTAATGAGGGTGGCCAGCATGGCAGGCCACATGATGCCACGATACAGCTTACGTTCCATCACCTGAAAACGCGCGTGGCTTACGGCATCTTCGCTCATGGCATGGTAAACATACAGCCGTGGCAAGTAGAACAACGCAGCGAACCAGCACACCACAGCAATAATATGTAATGCTTTTACCCAAAGGAAAGCATCAGAAGGAGCATCCATCAAGTCACCCTAAAATGGGCGGCTTAGCCTTCCCATTTTTTGAAGATGAGACAAGCATTTACGCCGCCGAAACCGAAACTGTTACTCATCACAGTATTCAATTTTGCGTCACGTTTTTCAAGCACGATATCAAATGGTTTTGCGCCTTCATCCAGCTCGGTCACGTTAATGTTTGGAGCAATAAAGTCATTTTGCATCATCAGGATCGAGTAAATTGCTTCCTGAACGCCAGCAGCACCCAGGCTGTGACCAGTCATAGACTTGGTTGAGCTCAGTGGTGGAACTTTATCTTCACCAAATGCACGTGCCATCGCTTGAAGCTCGGTCACGTCACCAGCAGGTGTAGATGTACCATGAGTATTCACATAATCAATCGATTCAACACCATGTTGTTTGGCTTCTTCAAGTGCCATCAGGATACAGCGTGTAGCCCCTTCGCCACTTGGTGCAACCATATCTGCACCATCCGAGTTGGCCGCATAGCCCACCACTTCAGCCAAGATGTTTGCACCACGTGCTTGTGCATGCTCAAGTGACTCAAGCACCACAAAACCGCCACCACCGGCAATCACGAAGCCGTCACGGTCAGCAGAGTACGGACGAGATGCAGTTTCAGGCGTGTCGTTGTATTTAGAGCAAAGCGCACCCATCGCATCAAACAATAAGCTTTGTGACCAGTGATCTTCTTCACCGCCACCAGCCAGCATCAAATCTTGTTTGCCCAGTTGGATCAGGTTATAAGCATAACCAATGGCATCGGCAGAGGTTGCACATGCACTGGTAATGGTATGTGCTACACCTTGCAGTTTAAAAGCGACACCGACGTTTGCAGTAATGGTGTTGGTCATATTGCGTGGTACAAAGAAAGGGCCAATTTTACGCGCACCTTTGGTATCTAGAAGTTCTTTCATTTCAACCACTGAGGCAGTTGAACCACCACCTGAACCACCGGCAATACCATAGCGTGGATTATTTGCCAGATCTTCTTGTTTTAAACCGGCATGTTCAACTGCAGCAAGTGCCGAATTGTAGGCATACATTGCGCATACGCCCATAAAGCGTTTGAGTTTACGGTCAATACCGTCGAAATCCTGTTCGGCCGCAGCACTCACATGGCTTTTGAAATTGAGTTCAGCATAAGTCGGATTAAAACGTGTTCCTGAAATCCCATTTTGTAAAGAATGGTTTACATCCTCTAATGTATTACCAATACACGAGTTAATACCCATGCCAGTGATGACAACACGTTTCATCTACAGATCCTTATAGTTTAGCTCTACGTCCAGTGGCAGAAAATGGGCTATATAAAATCGCCAAATCCGGCCTCTAGCCTTATTTCATGATGGAGAACATGATAGCAGAAAGACTTTTGAAATCTTATGGCAAATGTTATGCCGTGTGACAGTCGGTTGGGTTTGTGAGTCGGCATGTAGGGATTTTACTAAATGACACAGAATAAAGTTGAGATAAATGCTGACTACACCTAGTATTTATATCAAATACAAGCACGTGAATGCTGAGGTAAAAAATGGTAAATGCTAATAATAAACAATCTAATGGTCTGATTTCGAATGCCTTTGGAGTGGCGAAAAAGTTCAGTTCAACCGGATTGGATTTATTGAATCATGTTGCACCAGACTCGGTGACGAAAGCACTTAAGCCGTCAAATTCCGGTCAGGTGATTGACGGTTCGGCGAAGACAAAAAGCGTTTTTTCGGCTAAAAAATATGATAATCCACAGCAAATGCTTCGTGAACATCTGCCAAATGTATCTCGCCAACTTCTAGGACACCGTTTTAATACCGTCAATAACGTGGCACATTTTGTTTCTCCTGAACTGACGGAGAAAGTATCAGACTATTTTTATGACCGCCTTAACCAGTTTAGTAACCAGAGCAGTTCGGTCGATGCCATTCTGAATGAAGCGGGAGCAAAAGACTTGGAAGAGTTGACTCAGGATGTCAATCGTTCTAAACGAATTTCACAGGCTTTGGGTGAGCAAAACAAATGGATTGCAACGGTACAGGGTGCAATCAGCGGTGCTTCTGGGGTGCTTGGTACAGCGATTGATATTCCGGCTTCTTTGTTAATGGCGCTACGTACCATTTATCAGGTCGGTCGCTCTTATGGTTTTGACCTGAGCAAAGAAGATGATCAGGAAATCGTACAACATATTTTTAGACAGCTAGACCTTGGCCTGATTGCTGAAAAGCAGACCTTATTATTGGGCTTAAAAGCGCTGAGTAATACAATTAAAACCCACGATATTTCCCAGCTTCAGACCATGCTAGGTTCTGATAATGATATGACTGCCATAAAGCAATGGTTAAACAACCATGAAGGCGAGGCGAAATGGGAATGGGTGAACAATCTGCCAAAAATTTCTATTTTAGAAAAATTAACGAAATTGACACCATTGGCAAGTGCTGGAATCGGAGCAGTTTATAGTCACCGTTTTGTTGATGATGTAAATCAGAAAGCTCAAGAAGCTTTCTCACATGCTCGACAATATCTGATTCAGCATCAAGATTCGCAATTGTCTCCCTATGCGGCCTATGAAAAAGCAGTCAATTTATTGCAACAGGCTGCACCTAAATTATTAGACAGTTCATCTCAGTCGATCGAGGCGCCAAAAGACGAGCCAATTCTGGATCAGGATATTGCAATTGAAGGCAATGATACAATTACTCAGGTCAAACTGGTTAAGAAAGAAAAGAATGATCTCAGTTCTGAAGAAGCTGAAGTGAAAAAAGATGAAAAAGTCAGTGAAGGTCTAGATGCCCTCAGTGATGAATTGGTTGAACCTGTGGCAGATAAACAATCGCAACAGCCTGCTTTAACCAAAACTTCTTTTGATCCTGACGTGGAAGCAGAGATACAAGCAGATAATACTGCTGAAAATGAATCGGAGACCGTGGAAAATGAGGGGCTAGAGGGGCAGGAGGATCCTGATTCTGCATCTGAAACAGCCTCAACAACATCTAAAGCTCAAGATGTTACAAAAAAAACTGCGAAGAATCCGAAAAAGTAAATGAATTCTGAGAGAAAATAGCAGCATAGCGTATAGTTGTTATTATATTTGGTCGACCTGAGCAGGTTGACCAATTTTACATCTTGAATTACAATTGCATGCCCTCAAAAAGCAGTATGTTTTTGGGGCTTTTTATTAACGGGAGAATTGCCAAATGGCAACAACAAATCAGTTGATCCGTAAGGGTCGTACGACTTTAGTTGAAAAATCTAAAGTTCCTGCGTTGAAGGCTTGTCCACAGCGCCGTGGTGTTTGTACACGTGTTTACACAACTACACCTAAAAAACCTAACTCAGCAATGCGTAAAGTTTGCCGTGTTCGCTTAACTTCAGGTTTTGAAGTTTCTAGCTACATCGGTGGTGAAGGCCATAACCTGCAAGAGCACAGTGTTGTTCTTATCCGTGGTGGTCGTGTTAAAGACTTACCAGGTGTACGTTACCATACCGTTCGTGGTTCTTTAGACTGTGCTGGTGTTAAAGATCGTAACCAGTCTCGTTCTAAATACGGTACTAAACGTCCTAAGAAATAATTCGTCGAGAATTAAATTTTAAGAACGTAGAACCGCAATCCTTTATCGTCTCGCTTGTCTGATTTCTGCATTTAATTTTGTGAAATTCAAGCGACGTGTAGTAAGGCCAGCGAATGCACATGACACTTTGTGCTCATGCTGGATAAACCTGAAGTGTCATCTTTATAGGTAGTTTAAAATGCCAAGACGTCGCGTAGTCGCTGCTCGTGAAATCCTTCCGGATCCTAAGTTCAGCAGCCAAACAATCGCTAAATTCATGAACCACGTAATGCAAGATGGTAAAAAATCTATTGCTGAAAGTATCGTTTACGGTGCTTTAGACCGCGTTCAAGAAAAATCTAAAGTAGACCCAGTTGAATTTTTCGAGACTACTCTTGAAAAAGTTCGTCCTATGGTCGAAGTAAAAGCACGCCGTGTTGGTGGTGCTACATACCAAGTACCTATGGAAGTACGCCCATCCCGTCGTACTGCCCTAGCTATGCGTTGGTTAGTAGATGCTGCTGCTAAGCGTTCTGAAAAAACTATGGCTTTACGTCTTGCTGGCGAGTTGCTTGATGCATCTGAAGGCAAAGGCGCTGCGGTTAAGAAACGTGAAGATGTGCACCGTATGGCTGAAGCCAACAAAGCATTCTCTCACTACCGTTTCTAAGCAGATAAAACAGGCCCTATTCAGGAAAGTGCTAAAACCGTCATGGTTTTGTCACCAAAGCGCTTTAAGTTGCTATGCAGCTTAAAGCGTCCTGTTTTAAACAACAAAATTTAGGAATGCTAGAAATCATGGCACGTCAAACCCCAATTTCTCGTTACCGTAACATTGGTATTTCTGCGCACATTGACGCAGGTAAGACAACCACTTCTGAACGTATTTTGTTCTACACAGGTGAGAGCCATAAACTTGGTGAAACTCACGAAGGTTCGGCAACTACGGACTGGATGGAACAAGAGCAAGAACGCGGTATTACCATTACCTCAGCAGCTGTAACATGCTTCTGGAAAGGTATGGCGAACCAGTTCGAACAACACCGTATTAACGTAATTGACACCCCGGGACACGTTGACTTCACGATTGAAGTTGAGCGTTCTATGCGTGTTCTTGACGGTGCGTGCATGGTTTACTGTGCTGTAGGTGGTGTTCAGCCTCAGTCAGAAACGGTATGGCGTCAAGCAAATAAATATAAAGTTCCACGTATTGCGTTCGTTAACAAAATGGACCGTACTGGCGCGAACTTCTTCCGCGCAGTTGAACAAGTTAAAACACGTCTTGGCGGTAATCCAGTGCCAATCGTTGTTCCAATCGGCGCAGAAGAAAACTTCCAGGGTGTTATTGACCTGATCGAAATGAAAGCAATCATTTGGGATGAAGCATCTCAAGGTATGCAATTCGAATATGGCGACATCCCTGCTGACTTAGTTGCTACTGCTGAAGAATGGCGTACTAACATGGTTGAAGCTGCTGCGGAAGCATCAGAAGAACTCATGGACAAGTACCTAGAAGGCGAAGAGCTAACTAAAGAAGAAATCGTTGCTGGTATCCGTAAGCGTACATTGGCAAACGAAATTCAACCGATGCTTTGTGGTTCGGCATTCAAAAACAAAGGTGTTCAACGTATGTTGGATGCTGTAATTGAATTCTTGCCAGCACCGACTGACGTTGAAGCGATCAAGGGTATCCTTGACGACAAAGACGAATCTGAAGGTTCTCGTGAAGCGTCTGACGAAGCTCCGTTCTCTGCACTTGCATTCAAAATTATGAATGACAAATTCGTAGGTAACTTGACTTTCGTTCGTGTTTACTCAGGTGTTCTTAAAGCGGGTAGCCCGTGTTATAACCCAGTAAAAATGAAGCGTGAGCGTGTTGGCCGTATCGTACAGATGCATGCGAATGACCGTAAAGATATCGAAGAAATTCGTGCGGGCGACATCGCGGCATGTGTAGGTCTTAAAGACACAACGACTGGTGATACATTATGTGATGAAAACCACGTAATTACACTAGAGCGTATGGAATTCCCTGAGCCAGTAATTGCACTTGCAGTTGAGCCTAAAACTAAAGCTGACCAAGAAAAAATGTCAGTTGCTTTAGGTCGTTTGGCGAAAGAAGATCCATCATTCCGCGTACGTACTGATGAAGAATCAGGTCAAACCATTATTGCTGGTATGGGTGAACTTCACCTTGACATCATTGTTGACCGTATGAAGCGTGAATTCGGTGTTGAAGCCAACATTGGTAAACCAATGGTTTCTTACCGTGAAACGATCAAAAAGTCAGTTGAACAAGAAGGTAAATTCGTACGTCAAACTGGTGGTAAAGGTAAGTTCGGTCACGTATACGTACGTCTAGAACCGCTTGCTGAAGACGCTGGTAAAGACTACGAATTTGTTGAAGAAGTTGTAGGTGGTGTAGTACCTAAAGAATTCTTCGGCGCGGTTGACAAGGGTATCCAAGAACGTATGAAGAATGGTGTACTTGCTGGTTATCCAGTAGTGGGCATCAAAGCGACATTGTTCGACGGTTCTTACCATGATGTCGATTCTGACGAATTATCGTTCAAAATGGCAGGTTCTTACGCATTCCGTGATGGTTTCATGAAAGCAGATCCAATCTTGCTTGAACCAATCATGAAAGTTGAAGTAGAAACTCCAGAAGACTACATGGGCGATATCATGGGTGACTTAAACCGTCGTCGTGGTATGGTTCAAGGTATGGACGATCTTCCTGGTGGTACTAAAGCCATTCGTGCTGAAGTTCCATTGGCTGAGATGTTTGGTTACGCAACTCATATGCGTTCTATGTCTCAAGGTCGTGCGACTTACTCTATGGAATTTGCTAAATATGCTGAAACTCCACGTAACGTGGCTGAAGGCATCATTTCTAAGTTCCAGTCTGGCGGTAAAAAAGGTGACGACGAGTAATCTTTCGATTACTATAAGCCCAAACTAATTCATAGTTAAACCCAAGTGCTCATGCAGTGATCCTGCATGAGTAGTTTAAAAAGGAAGATCTCATGGCTAAGGCTAAGTTTGAACGTAATAAGCCACACGTTAACGTGGGCACAATTGGTCACGTCGACCATGGTAAAACAACTTTAACAGCTGCGATTGCAACTGTATGTGCGAAGAAATTCGGTGGCGAAGCGCGTGATTACGCTGCAATCGACTCTGCACCAGAAGAAAAAGCACGTGGTATTACAATTAATACTTCACACGTAGAATACGATTCTCCAACTCGTCACTACGCTCACGTAG
>NZ_VOYD01000010.1:0-95497 GCF_013420435.1 Acinetobacter sp. YH01008 | reverse complement strand
CTCGGTTAATTAAGGCTCGGTTATAGGATGACCAATTGGTTGTACGGTAGATTTTAGAGGCAGGCTTATTCATTTTGAAATTATATTGCTGAATAAGCTTTTGATGCTAGGTTTGTGCAACAAAGCCGTTTTAATGGTTTAGTATAGTTTAATTTACGTGATTTTTTAATCCCTCCCAACATCTCTTTAAAAATGGGAGGAGCTGTCACGTAATGAATTTGATACGTGAAAGTCCCTCTTTTTTAAAGAGGGATTTAGGGAGATTAATAACAAAAAAAACCCTCACTTGAGGGGATTTTTTATATTCGACACGAATGGATTCTTCCCCCTTTGGAAAAGGGGGATTGAGGGGGATTACACCACTGAATCATCCAAATTCGGCGCTAACCAACGTTTCGCTTCATCCAGCGTCCAACCTTTACGCTTCGCATAATCTTCCAATTGGTCGCCAGAGATTTTACCCACGTTAAAGTATTCAGTTTCAGGATTTGCATAATAGAAACCGCTGACTGATGAAGGTGGCCACATTGCAAAACTAGAGGTTAAGTAAGTTCCAATCTTGTCAGTTGTAGCTAACCAGTCAAAGAGTGGCGCTTTTTCAGAATGTTCAGGACACGCAGGGTAACCCGGTGCGGGACGAATACCGACATACTTCTCTTTAATCAAATCTTCATTCGACAATTGTTCATCTGCTTGGTAGCCCCAAAATTCTTTACGGATACGCTGGTGCAAATGTTCAGCAAATGCTTCCGCAAAACGGTCACCTAAAGCCTGCGCCATAATTGCAGAATAATCATCGCCTTTGGCTTTGTATTCTTGCGACAGCTCTTCCGCACCAAAGATTGAAACTGTAAAACCACCCAAATAATCCTGAGCCACATCTTTCTGTGCAATAAAGTCCGCCAAAGAATAGTTGGCTTTGCCTGTCACTTTATCCGACTGCTGACGTAGATGTTCAAAAGTATGGGTCACATTGCCATTTTCATCTGCCACAGCAACAGTGTCGCTTGCCACACGGTTGGCAGGATAAATGCTGAAGGTGGTACGCGCATCGAAACGTTTATTCTCGATGATATCTTTCAGCATAATTTGTGCTTGTTCAAACAAGTCACGTGCTGCTTCGCCCACTACTTCATCTTCCAGGATTTTCGGGAATTTACCCGCCAGACTCCAAGAAATAAAGAACGGTGTCCAGTCAAAATATTCCACCAAGGTTTCAAGTGGATAATTGGTGAAAGTTTCCGAACCAATGAAGTTAGGTTTTACTGGAGTGTGTGCACCAAAATCAATTTTAAAGCCATTTTCAATTGATTTTGCATAAGACAGTTTGGCGGCTTTCGGCTGCTTATTGGCTAAACGTGTACGGATTTTTTCATAATCCGCCGCATAGTCCGTTGCCAGTTTTGGTTTCATCTCGGCAGAAAGCAATTGTGTTGCCACACCCACGGCACGTGAAGCATCAGCTGTGTAGTACACACCATCATTTTGATATTGCGGTGAAATCTTTACAGCGGTGTGGGCTTTAGAGGTGGTTGCACCACCAATCATCAATGGAATATTAAAGCCTTTACGCTGCATTTCTTTGGCAACAAAGACCATTTCGTCCAGAGACGGTGTAATCAAACCAGACAAACCGATAATATCGACTTTTTCATCAATTGCGGTTTGCAGGATTTTCTCGCACGGCACCATCACGCCCAGATCCACGATGTCATAACCGTTACAGCCCAGCACCACGCCGACAATGTTCTTACCGATGTCGTGTACGTCACCTTTTACCGTCGCGAGCAGGATTTTACCTTTGGCTTCAGCTTGGGTTTTCTCAGCTTCAATAAACGGATTCAGCCAAGCCACTGCCTGCTTCATCACACGCGCAGATTTTACCACCTGCGGCAAGAACATTTTACCGGCACCAAACAGGTCGCCAACCACGTTCATACCTGCCATCAATGGGCCTTCAATCACATCCAGTGGACGGGTTGATTTTAAACGGGCTTCTTCAGTGTCTTGGTCAATATACGTCGTGATGCCTTTGACCAGTGCATATTCAAGACGTTTTTCAACAGATTCATTACGCCATTCCAGGTTTTCTTCGGCTTTTTGCGTACCACTTTGACCACGATATTTTTCAGCGACAGCCAGCAGCCGTTCTGTTGCATCCTGACCACTTTCGCCTTGATTCTGGTTTTGAACCACATCTTCAACGGCAGCTTTTAATTCTTTATCAATGTCATCATAAATCGCCATTTGACCGGCATTCACAATCCCCATGGTCATGCCTTTTTGAATGGCATGGTACAAGAACACTGAGTGAATCGCTTCACGTACTGGCTCATTACCACGGAATGAGAACGAGACGTTAGAGACACCACCTGAAATCATGGCATGGGGTAGATTTTCTTTAATCCAGCCAGTCGCTTCAATGAAATCAACCGCATAGTTATTATGTTCTACAATCCCTGTCGCAATCGCAAACACGTTCGGGTCAAAGATAATATCTTCAGCAGGGAAGCCCACTTCATTGACCAGCACATCATAAGAGCGCTTACAGATCTCTTTTTTACGTGCTGCTGTATCGGCCTGACCATCTTCATCAAATGCCATCACAATCACTGCTGCACCGTACTGACGGCACAGGCGGGCACGTTCGACAAATTCGTCATAACCTTCTTTTAAGGAAATCGAGTTCACCACGGCTTTACCTTGCACGCATTTCAAACCTGCTTCGATAATCTCCCATTTAGAAGAATCGAGCATGATCGGCACACGTGAAATATCCGGCTCAGACGCAATCAGATTCAGGAAGTGCACCATGGCACCTTGTGAATCCAGCATGCCTTCATCCATGTTGATATCGATAATTTGTGCACCGGCTTCAACCTGCTGACGGGCAACATCGAGTGCTTCGGCGAAGTTTTCTTCACGAATCAGACGCAGGAATTTTTTCGAACCGGTGACGTTGGTACGCTCGCCGACGTTCACAAACAATGAATCCTGGGTGATGTTAAATGGTTCTAAACCGCTTAAACGACAGGCAGGCGCAATCTCAGGAATTTGACGCGGGCTAATGCCTTCCACTGCTTGTGCAATTGCGCGGATGTGATCCGGTGTGGTACCACAGCAACCACCGGTAATATTGATCAGACCGCTTTCCGCAAATTCTTTAATGAAAGCTGCAGTTTCTTCCGGTGTTTCATCATATCCACCGAAGGCATTTGGCAAGCCAGCGTTAGGATGTGCTGAAACAAAAGTATCCGCTACATCCGATACGGTTTTGACGTGTGGACGCATCGCATCTGCACCAAGCGCACAGTTAAAACCAATCGAGATCGGTTCTGCATGACGCATCGAGTTCCAGAACGCTTCTGCGGTTTGACCGGTTAAGGTACGGCCAGATGCATCGGTAATGGTGCCTGAAATCATGATTGGCAGTTCATAGCCCAGTTCTTTAAAGACTTCTTTCACCGCAAAGATCGCAGCTTTGGCATTTAAAGTATCGAATACGGTTTCAATCAGGATGATGTCGACACCACCTTCAATCAGCGCTTTGGTTGATTCAATATAATCCACTTTTAAGGCATCAAAAGTGATGTTGCGGAAGGCTGGATCGTTGACGTTTGGAGAAATAGACGTGGTACGTGATGTCGGACCAATCACACCTGCCACAAAACGTGGTTTTTCTGGGGTTGAATATTTGGCACAGGCTTCTTTGGCCAGACGCGCGGCTTCACGGTTAATCTCGGGAACCAGATCTTGCATATGATAGTCAGACATCGAAACCCGCGTACCGTTAAAGGTATTGGTTTCAATAATGTCGGCGCCAGCTTCCAAGTAAGCTTCATGAATACCTTGAATGATTTGTGGTTGTGTCAAAACGAGCAGGTCGTTATTGCCTTTCAGATCATAAGCCCAATCAGCAAAACGCTCGCCACGGTAATCGGCTTCTTCCAGTTTATGGCGCTGGATCATGGTACCCATCGCACCATCGATAATTAAAATTTTCTTGGCAAGAAGTTCTTTTAAGGTGGCAAGTGTCGACATTCAAACTTTCTCAGTAGAAATCAAAAAACATCGGCCATATTAGCAGAATTAATGCTTGAATTCTGCGCCTCCTTTCTCAGAATGATGGATATACATGATATGAAAATTTGATAAGTCAGTTAGAACAAGACAGGTTTTTGTTATCCGGTCTATGAAGTATTCAACTTTAAAATGGGATCTGGCTAAAACTGGCAAAAATATATTTGAAAAATTAAGCTGATGCTTTTATTCATGAAATTGTCATATTTATTGACTATGCTCTGTACATAGAAATTATTGTCATCTTAAGCGTAGAGGGAGTTTCAAAGCTTTAAGCGCAAAAACAGGACACGTTTTTGAGTTCTGAAAAGCTGGAATTTTATCTTAAGTTGATGATTTATTGAATCAAACAGCAGTGTTTTACTCGGGATTAAACAGGACGAACAGCAGTAAGAAAATCTAAATTATTGCTTCATATGACAGCAGTTTGTCATATAATTGTCACAATTTAACTGAACAATAGGGGAATTCTTGAATCCTCTATTCCTGCTTGCATGAATCCTAATCAAACTCCCATAGATTCAGCACACGAGTCGGCTTCGCACAAGTCGACCAATGTTCACGTGCCGACACCAAAATTCTTTATGCCAGTTTTTCTAACTGTCATTATCTCTACTCTTATTTATATCGGTTTTCAATTGTCTGCCGATTTAGCGCATGTTCCTGCACTGGGTTTATATTCAATTATTCTCCTGGCGACGGCATTGTTTATTGCGCTGGGCTTTGAATTCGTCAATGGCTTCCACGATACTGCCAATGCGGTTGCCACGGTCATTTATACCAATGCACTTTCTGCGCCTGTCGCTGTAATGTGGGCCGGTTTCTGTAACTTCCTTGGGGTTATGGTGGCCAGTGGTGCGGTGGCTTACGGTATTATTGCACTGTTACCTGTTGAGCTGATCATGAATGTCGGCTCCGGAGCAGGTTTTGCCATGGTGTTTGCCATGCTGATCGCTGCGATTGTCTGGAACCTGGGAACATGGTTTCTTGGTATTCCTGCATCAAGCTCACATACCCTGATCGGTTCGATTCTGGGAGTGGGTATCATGAACTACATTCTGCACGCGAGCAGCGGTGCATCGGGTATAGACATGGAGCAGGTGATGAAAGTCGGTAAGGCGCTGTTATTTTCGCCTTTAATCGGTTTTGCATTTGCCGCTGTGCTGTTCTTGCTGGTGAAAAAAATCTTCAAGAAACAGGTGGAGCTGTTCCAGCCACCTGAAGGTAATAAACCGCCACCCCCTTTAATTCGTGCCATTTTGATCTTTACCTGTACCGGTGTCAGCTTTGCGCACGGTTCAAATGATGGTCAAAAAGGCATGGGGCTGATCATGTTGATTTTAATTGGCTGTGTACCAATGGCGTACTCACTCAACAAAAACTTAGATCAACAGCATATCCAGACTTTTGGTCAATTGTCTGCGCAAACGGCCAATGCGATTTATCCAGACCATGCGGATATTGAAGATGAAAAAGCGCGTCAGATCATCACGACTTATATCCAAACCAAAGAAATCACCCCTGAAGTGGTGCCTGCATTGGCGAGCCTCACAGATCATTTAGGTGAAAAAGTCGGTAGCTATAGCAGCATTAGGGAAGTGCCTGAAGCACAGGTTTCAGAATTCCGGAATGACATGTACTTAAGTACCACAGCTTTCAAGCGTTTGGACAAAGCAGAAGCTTTACCTGCAATGACGGCTGAACAGGACAAAACGGTAGATCAATACCGTGACAGTCTGGATTCATTCTTGCAATACATCCCGACCTGGGTGAAAGTGGCCGTTGCTCTGGCGCTGGGTCTGGGTACTATGGTTGGCTGGAAGCGTATTGTGGTGACAGTCGGTGAGCGTATTGGTAAGCAGCATATGACCTATGGTCAGGGTATGTCTGCTGAACTGGTGGCGATGTCGACCATTGCGGCTGCGGATGGTTTCGGGATGCCGGTATCGACCACTCATGTATTGAACTCTGCGGTTGCAGGTACCATGGTGGCGAATAAGTCAGGTCTGAACTTCCAGATGGTGAAAACCATTCTGTCTGCCTGGGTTTTCACTTTACCCGCCACAATTTGTTTATCAGGTACTTTGTACTGGTTGTTACTTAAAGTTTTCTAATATTATTAGATAAGTAAAAAACGCTGCTTTTGCAGCGTTTTTTTATGAAGTTTTTTAAAATCCTCTCCCTTGGAGAGGGTTGGAGAGGGGGAGAATTTTGAATAAAAATAATATTGACTCTAGGAGAAGGGTAGAGTGAAGGAAATAAATTACTTCTTAAGCTTACTCAATAATCCCTTGGGTAACTTCTCTGTCGCAAAACCATATAGGGCAGCAAAAGGTAATGCAGTTCGCGCCAGATAAGCCACTCGCCACAAGCCACCATGATTGGCGCCATGCATCATCAATTCCAGTGGATGATTCAGCTTTACTTCAGGATTGGCCACAGAGGTAGCATTACGCAGATCATGAATCCACAGGGCTGCCATCAGTGCATTTGTGGTTTCAGGTGCAAAAGCTTCGACATCAAACAGACTGGCACCGTTGAACGCGGCTTTTAATAGCGGATTCTTGGTGACTGAATACGTGGTTGTAGATGGAGCGATATTGATGCTGACACGTTGACCCTGAGCGCGAGCTAAGGTAGCACGCCATTGCTGAATGCGTTTGGCCAGTGCATAGTTTGGACCTTGTTCTACCACCAGACAGTCACAAATCCCATAAGACTGGTCACCAGATTGAATCAGCTCATGCGCATTTTTCTGAAAAAAGTGTTTGCGGCTTATAGTCGATACACCTTTGGAAAAGAGTGTTTGTGCTTTCGAGCGCTCCGCATATTTCACTTTTGATGCTTCAATCACTTCACTTGGAACCGCATAGACATCGGTCGGGGTACACATATACATCAGGCTGGTATTGGCTTTTTGTTCGCTGACATATTTCATGATGGCATCCATCGCCATCGAAACACGGACATGCTTCTCGCCATCCAGATAGGCAATTGCGGCCAGATCCAGATCCGGCTCAAACTGTAATAGCCATTTAGCAATCTCGGGAATCTGAGTCAAAAGATTGGCACCGAGTTTTTCTTTTAGAACATCGTCAGGCGTATCTTCTGCAAGTGCTTCAGTACAGGGTGCATACAGCGTGGCATTGCCTTGGCTGATGGTATCGACAATCTTGCCCCAGACCCGGGTGCTGGGCAGGTCAATCGCCACAATATTGGCTTTCCATTTTGCCAGCCAGGTCAAAGGGCCAGCTTCAGATGCAGCACCAAACAGCACCATGGTTCGATCTGACAAATCAAACCATTCTGGGCGCGCCACACATTCACGCAGGGCATTGGCATGGCTGCTTTCCATAATACCTTGGTTTTCCCAACGTTCAATCTGCTCCAATAAGGCATAGCCTTGCAGCTTCTGGCCGTGGTAGGGCACATACCATTCTGGTGCAGCCTGACTGCTTCCCGTCAATTTAAAGCTATGTAGTTGATCGGCGGGCAAGGTAAGGGCATCTTTCAGTAAATGCTTCTGGCCATCACGGTAAAATTCAAAGGTCTGATGCGCCTGTGCCAGACCATCTTCAGCAATTTTCAGGCTGGCTTCAGGCGAGCTTAGCCCTTGCTCGACCAGTTGCTTAAAATGCACGGTATATTGTTTGCGCCAGTTTTTTTCTGATTGTGCCTGTGCAGCACTGTGCTGATTCACATTGGCCAAAGCTGCTGCGATGATCGCGCGTCCTGTTTTTGAGCTACTTGGTTTTTGTTGATTGGACTGAAGCGGAAATTGAAGACCGTCTGGTGTAGTGGACATGCAAAATATCTCGTAAATGACAGTAATTAATATACAGATGTATACATTATCGCTGCAAAATTCACTCCAAGATTGGCAATAAGTGACATCATGACTTTTTAATATATTACGAGATGTTTCAAATAAATAAGAGAGCCATGGCTCTCTTATTTATTTTTAGCGGAAATATCAGACTTATCTTATATGTAGCCTTATTTCTCTAGCCTTCAATAACCCTGATTAAAACGGAACCTGCATCAGTTTATTCAGGAAATGCGGAATCAGGCGTGGCTCCAGAATAATGGTCATGATCACGCCGTAGGCTGCTCCCCACAAATGCGCGCTATGATTAATGTTGCTATTGCCTTTTTTGCCTGACCAGATGCTATAAGCCACATAGAGCACGGCAAAAATAATTGCAGGAACCGGTATAAAGAACACAAAAATCAGCTTCCACGGCTCAAACAGAATATAGGCAAACAGCACCGCAGAAACTGCACCTGATGCACCAAGGCTGGCCCAGCGCGGATTATTTTTATGGGTCAGATAACTTGGAATAATAGCTGCAATCAGACCGCCCAGATAGAACAGAATAAAACCCAGATCATATAAATACTGACGATAAAAGCTCTCGATCACACTGCCAAAAAAGAACAGGGTAATCATATTGAATAGCAGGTGAGTTCCATCGGCGTGAATAAAACCATGGCTAATAAAGCGGTCATATTGTCCACGTTGCAGTGCCGGTGGCCAGAAAATCAGGCGATTCATCACCGTCTCTTTAGAGAAGGCAATAAAGGACACAATACAGGTGATCAGAATAATGGTAACGGTGTGATTAAAAGGTAAATCAAGCATATAAAGTAATTCTAATGGTGCCTATTTGCCAATTATCATGCCATTAAAATTGCACTAAAGTTGTACTTTTATAATAAATCCGACAATTTTAGTTGATTTTTAAAAATTCCCCCCGATCTTCAGTTAAAATAGCCGTCTGAGCTTGAGGAAATTATTGTTATGTCGACTGAGAACAGCAGCACTCCAGTTGTTGGTGAAATTCCCAACTTATTGATTACACCAACAGCACAAGAGTATTTAAAGGATTTACTGGATAAACAGAACACCCCGGGTATTGGTGTGCGTGTTTTTGTAGAACATCCGGGTACTCCTCGCGCTGAATGTTGCATGGCCTATAGTGCACCTGATGAAGTTGTGCCGACAGATTATAAGCAGGAATATCCTGAGTTCCCTGCTTTTATCGACTCGCCATCTATTCCGTATTTACTTGATGCCGTGATTGACTACAACAAAGACCGTTTTGGTGGTCAGCTGACCTTCCGTGCACCGAACTCTAAAGTGCCACGTGTGGGGCCAGATGCATCGGTAGAAGAGCATATTACCTATGTATTGCAGTCTGAAATTAACCCGGGTCTGGCAGGGCATGGCGGTAACTGTGCACTGGTTGAAGTCAAAGAAGACCCAGAGCATGGCTTAACAGCGGTGCTTAAATTTGGCGGTGGTTGCCAGGGTTGTTCAGCGATTGATATCACCTTGAAACAAGGGGTAGAAACCACGCTAAAGCAGCATATTCCTGAATTGATGCATGTCGTTGATGAAACGGATCATAGCCAATCTGAAGGTGCGTATATGAAATAAGCTGTTCTATAGAACAGTTCATTTATCGCATTCTAAAAAACCTCGAACTTTCGAGGTTTTTTTATATCTGGCTTTAAGTTTAATGAATGTTAATGATAATAATTATCAATAGTAATTGCATTTGTGGAAATCCCTGTTACACTTCGCAACCGAATAAACATGATCTCTTCATAACTCTTAGGGCGCGCAAGGTATGAATAAGCCATTCTTAAAAACAACTTTGGCATTTGCTGTAGTTTCAGCAATGGCTGTAAATGTGCAGGCGAAAGAAAATATTGCGTTGGAAAATGAAGCAGTACAGCAGGCAGCATCAACAAAATTACAACCGATTGTGGTCACTACAGCAGGAGGATATGAACAAAATATTGCGGATGCACCTGCTTCAATTTCAGTCATTACGGCAGAAGAATTACAAAAAAAATCATATACAGATGTCATTGATGCTGTAAAAAATATGCCAGGTGTATCCGTTCAAGGTGGCGGAAATAACAAAGAAATTACCATTCGAGGTATGGGCGCAGCTTATACAAAGTACCTTGTTGATGGCAGACCAGTAAGTGCGGGTAGAGCAGTTAATGGCAATGGTACAGACGGTGGGAAAATTGGTGCATATTTACCACCAATTGACATGATTGAACGAGTAGAAGTCGTGCGTGGCCCAATGTCATCACTTTATGGTTCAGATGCCATGGGTGGTGTGATCAACATCATCACTAAAAAAGCATCTTCTAGTCATTGGCATGGAAGTATTTCTCCTGAATATACGAAATCTGATAATGATTACGCAAATGATAGCTATGGCGTGAGCATGTATGTCACAGGTCCATTAATTAAAGATAAATTATCTTTAAGTCTAGATGGTAATTTCCAAGGCAATGATGAAAGTGACTATATTGGTGGAGAAGGGCAAAAATCTGGTTCAAGTGAATCTGAGAAGAAAGTGAGAAAGCTTGGTACTGAACTAGTTTGGAATGTCGATGAACATAACGACATTGGTTTGAGATATGACTATATGGGTCAACAGTACACAACAACACTGGGTAAAAGTGTGGGTGTTGCAACTCAAGCATCAATTAATGAAAACGAAAAAAATCTATATACCTTAACGCATAAAGCACGCTACGATAATTTTACCCTCGATTCGTATTATCAAGATGAAACGACTAAAAAAGTTTATAGTGGTGCTGTCGCCGACAAAAAAAATGAAGAACTAAAAGTCTTTAATACACAAGGTTCTTTTTTCTTGGGCAATCATGCTTTAACAGTGGGTGGCCAATATCAAAAAGAAAAAATTACCGATACTACTAATGGTTTAGCCAGTATTACAGGGGTGACGGCTCTCGATCGATGGTTATTTGCTTTATACGCAGAAAATGAGTGGAGTCTTACCGATAATTTCGCTTTAACTGTGGGCGCTCGCTACAATAAAGACGAATATTTTGGTGGTGAAATTACACCGCGTGTCTATGGTGTTTATCATTTAACTGATACTTTCACCTTAAAAGGTGGCGTAAGTACAGGCTATAAACAACCAACGATTAGCCAAATTTCAGAAGGATTTGGTAGCAGAACCGGAAAAGGCAGTGCTGTGATCATTGGTAATCCTGATTTGTCTCCAGAGAAAAGCACCAACTATGAATTTGGATTTAACTATTCAGCCCCTGAGCTTGGTTTAACGAGCAGTTTAATGGTCTTTAAATCTGATTTTAAAGACAAAATTGTAGAAGATCGTTTATGTGAAACACCGGGGACCGATAATAGTTCTCCTGTTGAACTATGGAAATGTTCTGCAAATGGCAAGCCATATCGATTTGTAAGCCAAATGAAGAACGTTTCTGAAGCGGAAATGAAAGGTGCTGAATTCACTTTAGATTATGATTTACTTGATAATTTTCATGCGAGTACAAGTTATACCTATACAAAATCTGAGCAAAAAAGTGGTGAATTTAAAGGTCAGCCTTTAAATAAAATGCCAAAACATATGCTAAACATCGGTCTTGATTATGAGGTTTCAGATACTTGGAATACTTGGATGGACTATAATTATCGTGGCAAAACAAGTGATTATTTAAGCCGTACTGCTATGGATAATGGAACACCAGGATATGGTACTTTTGATGCAGGTGCCGTATTTAAAGCAACTGATAAATTAAGTCTTATGGCTGGTATTTACAATATTGCCAATAAAGAAATTACCAATGGTGACCATGATATTGTACTTGATGGACGTCGTTACACTGTTGGTATGAATATCAAATTCTAATTTATCGTGAATAAAAAAGCCGCCTTAAGCGGCTTTTTTTATGCCTTTTTAAGCTCCTATCAGAAATCATGATGAAAATAACAATAAATGCTAATGATAATAATTATCAATATTAATTGCATTTGTGGAAATCCCTGTTACACTTCGCAACCGAATAAACATGATCTCTTCATAACTCTTAGGACGCGCAAGGTATGAATAAGCCCTTCTTAAAAACAACTTTAGCTTTCGCAGTATTTACAGCAATGACTGTTTCAGTCCAAGCGCAAGACCAAGTTACTGAAGAAAAAGAGGGAATCGTACAGGCTGATGCGACCAAATTACAAACGATTGTGGTGACTGCTAGTGGACAGGCAGTTGATGTTAAATCTGCGCCAGCTTCAATTAGTGTCATTACGGCAGAAGACATACAGAAACAGCCTGTTTCAAGTCTGGCCGATATCTTGAAACGCGTGCCCGGCGTAACAGGGGGCCTAAGTTCAAATGGGGCAGGTTCAAAAATACAATTACGCGGGATGCCTGACAATTACACGCTGATCTTAATTGATGGTAAACGTGTGGGCTCTTCTCGAGATACCAATTATCGTGCAAACCTAGGACATCAAGATCTAAACTGGGTGAGACCAGAAATGATTGAACGTATTGAGGTTGTACGTGGACCCATGTCTTCTTTATATGGCTCTGATGCGATGGGTGGAGTGATCAACATCATTACCAAAAAAACCCCTTCAGAATGGGGTGGCTCATTGACCTTAAACCATACCATGCCAACGACATCTTCGGATTTAGGGCGAACCATTCAATCAGGACTCGTGGGATATGGCCCTTTAACCGATACACTAGGTATGCGTGCCACAGTCGGGATCACTGAACAGGAAGCGGATCAAGGCTATCAAACCTCTGACCGTAATCTTCCCGGAATGGCAGGAAGTAAAGCAACCGGACAATCGGGTAGTCGTGATCAGAATGCGAACTTAAAGTTTGATTATACGCCGAACGATATTCATAGCTTATCTTTAGAGCTGGGTTATAGCTTGCAAGAGAATAATGCCTCGACCACGCCTCAGGTGGTGGATGGTAAAGAACAGGCTTTATTAGCATGGGGTCCATCTGAGTTAGAACATCGTTCAGTGTCTCTATCACATGATGCTCAATGGGGTTTCGGTGATTCAAAAATTACGGCTTACTACAATGATTATGATCAAAGTCAGGTGACAGAGACTGGGCCGACCACACAAAAATCCAAGGAAAGCATTGTAGAAGCTAATCTCAATATTCCGTTTAAATTAGGTGTGGAGCATGTTGCGACAGTGGGAGGTCAATGGAAATCAGAAGAACTGGTTAATACCCGTAATATTGGGCTGGCTATTCCAAGTTATGACGGCAAAGAATATGGTTCAGAGCTAGAAGGAGATACTTGGGCATTGTTCGTTGAAGATAAAATTGTTTTTAATGATCAAGTCAATTTGACCCTTGGTAATCGTTTTGATCATCACGATAAATTTGGCACACATAATAGTCCACGTGCTTATTTGGTGGTGCAACCAAATGATGCATTGACTATTAAAGGTGGTGTTGCTCAGGGCTTTAGAGCTCCTTCACTCAAAGAGAATACTGCAGGTGCAGCGACGCGTTCAGGGGGGAATGGATGTACATCCTTGAAACCTTTAGGCTATGTATCGGGCGGATGTTATATGGCGGGTAATGCAGACCTGCAGCCTGAAGAAAGTACCAACTATGAACTTGGATTTAATTTTGCTCAAAATGATTTTGATCTCGGTTTAACTTATTTCCACACAGATTTTAAAAATAAAATTGAATATCGTGCTTTAGGAGAAATTAATGGGGTGTGGTGGACACAATATCAAAATGCTGAAAAAGCGCGTGTACGGGGCTTGGAAGCAAGTGTGGCATTACCACTTTTAGAGAATTTAAGCTGGAAGATCAATGCAACCTATTATTTTGAATCAAAAAACTTAGTGACTGGCAGAAATCTTTCAACGATTCCCGAGTTATCCGTTTATAGTGCACTCAACTGGACTCCCACTGATCCACTTTCATTGGAACTTGCAGCGCAATATACCGGTGAACAATATACGGCAAGTATTGAAGATACGGTAGTGATGCAAAAACCACATACGGTATTTAACTTATCTGCGAATTATGAAGTGAACGATCAAGTGACTGTTCGAGGTGGTCTCAATAATTTATTTGATAAAAAATTAGTAAATGCTTCAAATGATTATTATCTGGATCGTCAGGAAGTCTTTGTCGGACTGACTTATAATTTCTAAACAATTTAAAAGCCGCTCTCGAGCGGCTTTTAAACTTTATACTTTAAGAATCTTCAAAGTATCTTCTGAATAATAAAACTGTTCCAGATATCTGCGTGTACGTTCACGTAAATGACCTTGTGAAACCATCTGTTGAATGATCGGGTTCAACAATTGCTGTAACTCATGCTGGATTAAGGCTTCATCAATATTCAGATCACGCAGCAAGCTGTCAAAAGTATGTTCCTGATTGCGCACATACCAGGTATGAATTCCATCATGAACTTGCTGTTTTAGATAATCCGTCTGACGCAAATGATCCCAGATCTCATGTCCTAAACCGACTGTCTGATTTAAATCCTGAAGCTCAATATAATTTTTCAATACCGATACCGGCATATCTTTAATTTTATGCCAGAGATTGGCCTGAAAATGATAGAGTTTTTCATCATCAAAGTGCTGGTTCAGCACATGTTCACTCATCTGGCTCAGTTTTAAAATATTCTTTTGCAGATAACGCGCAATAGTACTGTCCAGATCCGTATCGGTGACATTTTCCAGTACCGACTTGCCCATTTTCATAAAACGGGAAACCCCGGGCACGCTTTTAGCGATGACAGAATTATCCAGATAATCCTGAATGGAATGCTGGATCAGTTGCGTGATCATGGCCGAAAATGCCGGATTATTCACGACGGTCTTAATCAGACGCTGACGATGGCCACTTTTACTGGCAACATATTGTGCGATTTTATCCACGGTCAGGACTGGAATCACATCGGCAATTTTGGTCGTATCGTTGGCCGGATGTACCAGTGCAAAACGGATATGCTCAGCAATCTGCTCAATCAGAAAGCTGCTGGCAGCAGTATCCAGAATCTGTTTTTGTAAAAGCTGATGAATCAGATCACAGCTCCATAGATCTTTCAGGTTCTGTTTACGCAACCACAGATAAAACGCATGAAACTCAGTTTGAATCGTTTCAGATTGAGAAAATGCCTGATCGAGAAAATCAAGTTGAGCATCGATCAACTGCTCAATCATCGGGTGTTTCTGCATAACGGCTCTGAAACTTAATTTAAAGGAATGAGTTTATCAGCAAGCGGGTTTTTTAGGGTCTGGGTCTTGGCCAGAAAAGGCAAATAATGTTGTGCCACCTGTTTTTCTGCTTCCAGAATCGGCATATGCCCGACATTGTTCAGAATCACCGGCGTTTCGGCACGTTTCAACAGGGCATGCAGTTCTTTAACCACTTCGACATTGATGATCCGGTCCTGTCTGCCCCATAAAATCAAGGTCGGTGCTTCAACTGTGCGGGTCAGGCGGGCAAAGGTTTCCGGTGTGTAAATCCGGTTCAGCATCACGACCTGATCAATCGATTTACTGGTCTGCTCAGAACGTGAAATCAGCAGTTTTTCCTGTGCATACTGGAGCTGATAAGGAATTACCGGCGGGTTCTGCATCAGCTGTCTGGAGACATCTTGCAGATCACCGGGCTTGCTGACGATCAGGTCTTTTAGGGCTTGCGGGTCTTTGGTATAGGGCGTATTGCCCATTTTGTAGAGACCGGCACTATTGATTAAAAACAGGCTTTGCGTATCGAATGGATATTGTGAGGCATAGACCGTGGCAATCGATCCCCCCAGGGAATGTCCGGCAATATGTAAATTCTCGTCTACATTTAAGGTTTCAATGAATAAACGCATCTGAGAAGTCACATTGGGCACAGAAACATCGAAACTCTCTGGAACCTTGGTATCACCGTTGCTCGGCAAGTCAGGAATAATCACATGATAATGTGGAGTCAGAAACTGTGCGACCCGATTCCAGTTATCTCGCGTTCCTGCCAGACCATGAATCAGCAGAATTGAAGGCTTGTTCTTGGCACCACCTTCACTGTAGCTCCAGGTCACATCACCGATTTTAAGTGTCTTGGATTGAAGTCCAGCCTGTGTTCGTTCCTGCAGCAGATGTTGTTGTAATATTTTGGCAGGCTTTTCATTCGGCTGGCTAAACATATATTGACTATGTGCAAAGCTCGGCAATGCCATCGTAAACGCGACTAAGGTCGAGCAGATTATTTTCGAGCGCAACTTTATTATTTTCTTCATTGGCACATTCCCCAAAAAATATACAGCGAGCAAATTGCTCAAATACTTCCATGTTGTAAATTTGCTATTTCAGTCAAATAAAAACATTATTCTTCATTCTATTTTAAATCAATCCTGGCGCTTGTCACCCATTAGTTTTTTGCTGAACAGCATTGAATGATCTAGAAATGTGATGTGCTGCACACAAAATCCCTGCTGAAATGAAATTAGATAAATGTTAAAAATTTAAGCAGCTAAGATTTTTTGCAAGTGACATTCAAAAAAACTGGCAGTAAAATATTGCAACTAAAACATCGGTGATAGAAAAGAATGCTCACAGCTCAAGAAGCTTTAGAACGTCTTAAACAAGGGAACCAACGTTTTGTCAGCGGTGATACCTCGCATCCAAAACAACTGAGCCACCAACAGCGCGCAGAAATGGCAGAGGATCAGAACCCATTTGCAATTGTACTGGGCTGTTCAGATTCGCGTGTCCCGGCTGAAATGGTTTTTGATCAGGGTCTCGGTGATCTTTTTGTGATTCGTGTTGCAGGCAATATTGTCGCACCATCACAGGTCGGGAGTGTTGAATTTGCGGCGGAACGCTATGACTGCGCTATTGTTGTAGTCTTAGGTCATAGTCATTGTGGCGCGATCCAGGCCACCATTGATACCTTAATGTGCCCAGATTGCCCGCCGTCGGCAAACCTGATGTCGATTGTAAATCGAGTACGTCCTTCTGTTGAAACCTTAATGCAAACTGAACTGAAAAATGACTTGGCAAAATTGTCCAAGCATGCCGTGCGTTCTAACGTATTTGCATCGGTTAACCAACTACGTCATGGTTCAGCAGTATTAGAAAATCTGATTGGTCAAGGACAACTCAAAGTGGTCGGTGCTGAATATTCACTGGAAACAGGTGAAGTATTGTTCTTTGATTTTTAGGCAAAATTTATTTAAATACAATCTAAAATAACTTAAAGGCGCTTTATAAAGCGCCTTTAATGTATGGATAGGCATTATTTAGCAGGATGGTTTGTGCCTTGGCATTTGGATGAATCAGATCCTTTTGCATCAGGATTTTATTGCCGGCCACACCCTGCATAAAGAACGGTAACAATTTCACCTTATATTGCTGGCTCACTACCTTATAATTATTTTCAAAGGCCTTGCTATAGGCCTGTCCATAATTAGGCGGCATCTTCATACCAAATACCACGACTTTGGCCTTGGCTTTCTGGCTTTGCTGAATCAGGCTGGCTAAATTTTTTTGAATCATTTGCGGCGGCTGTCCGCGTAAGCCGTCATTACCCCCCAACTCAATCACCACAAGGTCTGGACGATGCGTCTGCAACAGTTTCGGCATTCTGGCCAGCGCTCCACTGGTGGTTTCTCCACTGACACTTGCATTGACCACTTTATGCTGTTTCGGATACTGTTGCTCTAAACGCTTTTGTAATAAATGTACCCAGCCTTGTTGTGGCTGAATACCGTAACCAGCACTTAAACTATCACCTAAAATCATAATCGTCTTTGCTGATACTCCGAGCGGTAACAGGCACAGACTGAGCAAAAACAAGTAAGACAATACCCGAGTTTTCTGATTAAGATCTTTCATATAGGACACGTATGATTCAAAGTAGCAACGATTCGAACATCATGCCACAGGCGATTATTTCTGCCCAGAAATTGACACAAAAGATACAACTTTCACAAAAACAGCTGACTATTTTTGAGGATCTTGATCTGGAGATTATGGCAGGCGAGCAGGTGGCAATTACCGGTCGTTCCGGCTCGGGGAAATCCACATTGCTAGGCATTCTGGCAACGCTGGATCAGGCCAGTTCAGGCCAGCTCATCGTCAGTGGCGAGTCGGTTTCTACCTTGAATGAAGAACAACGTGCGTTGGTGCGCCTGAAAAATATCGGGTTTGTGTTTCAGTCTTTTCAGCTCTTGCCACATCTGACTGCCCTTGAAAATGTCATGCTGCCACTGCGTTTACAGCCCAGTTTCAAATATGCAGAAGCTGAACAAAAAGCCTTGGCGCTACTGCATAAAGTTGGTCTGGATCGGCAGGCACAACAAACCCCGAAAGTCCTGTCTGGCGGGGAGCAGCAGCGTGTCGCGATTGCCCGGGCACTGGTCAGTGAACCGAAAATTATTTTTGCCGATGAACCCACAGGCAATCTCGACGGTGAAACTGCCAAGGAAATTGAACAGCTTTTGTTTCAGTTGAATCGGGAACTGGGTACGACTTTAGTTCTGGTGACGCATGACCGTAAACTGGCACAGCAATGCCAGCGACATTTTGAACTGCTGAATGGCCAGTTGATTGAACATCCGAGTGGAGGATGAGATGAACCCTCTATTTCGTCCTCTACTCACACAAAGTTTTAAAAGTACCGGAATTTATCTGTTAATTATTGCCTTAACTTTGGCGATTAGTGCAACAACAGCGCTCAAGTTTAGCAATGAACAGATTCAGAATGCAGTGGCCTTGCAGGCCGCAGAAATGCTGGCCGGTGATCTGGTACTTTCGGACAATGAGCCTCTACCAAAAGAATGGCGTGATCAGGCCAAACAGCTGGATTTACAGCAGTCAGAAGTCACTTTCTTTAGCACCATGGCCTATACCGATGAACAGTTTGTCATGGTCAATGTCAAAGCCATTGATCAGGCTTTTCCCTTGCGTGGCGAGCTGCAGGTGCAACCTGCAAAAACGAAGATTCAATCGGGTGAAATCTGGCTCAGTCCACGGGCTATGGACCTGCTCAAAGTCAAACTGGGCGATCAGCTGAATATTGCCGATGCGGCGTTTAAAGTCACAGCCAAGATTGAACAGGATTCTAATCAGGAGCTCGGATTTTCTGGCTTTTCGCCAACGGTGATTATTTCTCAGGCGGATGTGGCACGCACCAATGCGATTCAGGTGGGTAGCCGGATTGAATATCGCTTGCTCATGGCTGGCCGTCCAGACAATACGCAACAATATGAAGCCTTGTTCAAGCAGCAGCTCAAGTCCGAAAACGGCTCGGCTGAAACGCCAGCAGAAGTGCAGGGACAGGAATTTGAGGAGCAAAGCAGTCTCCGGTTACGCAATGCCAGTGAGGGCAATACCCGCTTAATGAAGCCGATTGCCAACCTGGATACCTTCCTGCAACTGGCCAATATTCTGACCATTTTATTATGTGGTATCGCGATTGCTCTCACTGCGCAGCGTTATGTCCAGCAGAATCAAGATCATATTGCCTTGATGCGTTGTATCGGTGCGACCAAACAGCAGATTTTATCGGCTTATCTGGCCTTGCTCGGCACAGTACTGCTGATTGCCATGTCGATTGGTACAGTGATCGGCATTGGTCTGGGTTATGGGTTATTACAGTTAATGCTGCAACTGATTCCCAACTTAGAAATTGAATTCTCTGCTATGGCGATGCTGCTCGGGCCATTACCAGTCGCGATGCTGACCAGTGCGGTGGTGCTGTTGGGCTTTGTCATGCCGAGCCTATTGCAACTGTTGAACACGCCACCAATTCGAGTAATTCGCCAGCAGGAAAAATCAGTGCAATCCATGCTGTGGATGCTGCTGACCGGAACGCTGAGCCTGATTATTTTTAGCGTGATTCTAACCGAAAATCTGCTCCTGACTGCCTGGGTAATTGGCGCGATTATTGTGTTATGTGCAGTGTTGTATCTGACGGTATGGTTGATCTTAAAACTGCTGCGCAATCAGAAATTGAATCTGTCAGCCTATGTACGAACACCATCTCAAACAGCCTTACAGATTACCGCTTTGGCCTTGGGTCTCAGTCTGATTACAGTATTAGCCGTATTGCGCACAGACCTATTAGAGCGTTGGCAGCAACAGTTGCCGCAAGGTACACCAAATCAGTTTGTGTATGGTTTGCCGCCGTTTGACATGCCAGACCTAAAAGCTCAAATTGAGCAGAATGGCTGGAAAAGTACACCACTTTATCCGAACGTTCGTGGGCGTCTGGTGGCTAAAAATGATCAGCCTTTTGCTCCAGAATTAGTCAAAAGCAATAATACTTTAAAACGCGAGCTGAACCTGACCCAGTCCGACAGCTATCCACAGGATAATGTGATTATTCGTGGTGAAGCAGCTTTACAACAGGTTGGCACGGTATCGGTCGAAGCCAATACTGCTGAAGAATTAGGTATCAAGATTGGCGACAAGCTCAGTTTCAGTCTGCCTGAAGGTGTGCTGGAAGCGAAGGTCATCAATTTAAGAACGGTCGAGTGGGAAAGTTTTAGTCCGAATTTCTTCTTTATTTTTGCCCCGAATAGCATGGATGCCAATGCCGGAAGTTATCTGGGCAGTTTCTATGTGCCGGAACAAGATAAGGACAAACTGGTGTCTGTGATCCAGCAATTTTCCAATACGGTGTTTATTGATGTCAGCCTGATTCTGGAAGAGATCAAGCGTATTGTGAATGTACTGGTGCAGATCGTGACGATTCTGGCCGTGCTGGTTAGTATCTCCGGTTTTCTGGTACTGATGGCTTGTCTGAACCTGCTCATGGATGAACGCAAACGTGAAGTGGCCTTGCTACGGTCATTTGGCAGCTCCAAACAAAAACTGAAAACCATGATGAGTCTGGAAATTGGTTTTATCGGACTGTTTGCCGGAGTGGTTTCCTGTCTGTTTGCCGAAGTGATTAGCGCAATCGCCAGTTATCGTATGGATTTAATGATTCAGCCACACTGGGAAATCTGGATTATCCTGCCGATTTTCATGACTGTGTTATGTGCGCTGATTGGCCGTTATCGTCTGAGCTATCTGTCGGACATTCCGCCCTTACAAAGCTTGCGCGAGATGAATCAGTAAGATTCATCTCCATGGCTTTTTAAATTCGCTGGTATTTAAAGCGGCAATGATTTAAAGCTGCAATTGTTGTCGCATCAGGTCGAGAATCTCTTGCCACAGTGGGCGAATTGCTTCGATCAAGGCCAAGTTATGTTGATAAAGCAGCATACAGAGGCCAAAACCAATCACTAAAGCGATCAGGTTGATCAGGCGGCTACGCTGCATTTTTTGTCCGGCATACCACAGCAAGGTTAAAAAAGCGCCCATCAACATGCCACCAATATGTGCGGCATTGTTGATTCCGCTGATCATAAAGCCCATGGCCAGGTTCAGACCCATCACCATCACCAAGGTCTTTTTATCTAGAATAAAACGTTGCTGGGGCAGCATCGGCAACAGGGCCAATACCGTCAGTGAAGCGCCGAGTCCCATCACCGCACCGGATGCACCGGCACTGACCGCCGGCAATAAACTTGGGTTGGCCACACCCCCTGCAATCAGATCATAGCTGTCCTGAATGTTCATATAGCCACTGAGCAAACTGCCCATTAAGCCGGCACACAGGTATAAGCCAATAAAATACATCCGGCCAAACAGTTGTTCGGCAACACTACCAAAAATATACAAGGCCCACATATTCAACATCAGGTGAATCAGGCCAAAATGGAAAAACATGCTGCTAAACAAACGCATGGGTTCCGCTAAATAGGTTAAAGGTGCATAATCGGCACCCCAGAGAATCGCATCTCGGGTACTCGGCTGGCTGATATCCATACCATTGATGGCCTGCCAGCCAAATAATCCGACATTAATCGCGATTAAAATGGCCGTGATCCACCAGAGCTGCATTTCAAGTTTGCGGTGTACGACAGGGGGAGCGTATTTAGACATGCTATTTTTTTTTGCTGTGATTGTATATTTCGAATAAGCTTAACACGAAAAATCAAATTTTCAGGAGTAACGCACTGACATGAAAGCCTTTCTGATCCGCACGATATTAGTCATCGTCAGTGTGATTTTACTGATTCAATTGTGGATCTTTGCCAGTCTGGCCTGGTGGCGAACCAATCCGGTCAATACCACCATGATGATGCGGATTGATTACTGGACGGAACCTTCCAAAGCCATTCAACATCAATGGCGTCCCTATGATGAGATCAGCCTGAATCTGAAACGTGCCATTGTCACTGCAGAAGATGGAAAATTCATTCATCACCATGGTTTTGACTGGGACGGCATTCAAACTGCGCTGAATAAAAACCGGGATCAGGGCCGGGTGGTGGCTGGGGGGTCTACCATTTCCCAGCAATTGGCGAAAAACCTATTTCTGGTTAATAAGCGTTCATTTGTACGTAAAGGCCAGGAAGCGGTGGCCACCTGGATGATGGAACGCATGTGGTCGAAACAGCGGATTCTGGAAGTCTATTTAAACTCGATTGAATTTGGTGACAATATCTATGGCGTAGAAGCCGCAGCCAAACATTATTTTGGCAAAACTGCGCAAAGCCTGACTCAGGATCAAGCGATCTTTCTGGCGGCCATTCTGACCAATCCAAAATATTTTCAGGATCATCGCAACTCCTCTGCCTTAAATGCACGCAAGCGCATGATTCAGCGTTATATGCGTTATGCAGAATTGCCTTAAATAATTATTTAAAGAAAAAGCCCAGTTTTTGGGCTTTTTTTTATGAAATTGTCATCAATTTGAAGCATACTTGAACTGATAAGCACAATTTTAAATCCGCATAGGTTTGATATGAATACGGCAGCCAGCACTACTTCAGCACAGCCCGAATATACATATAATGATCGTTATATAAATCGTGAACTGTCTATTTTAGACTTCCATTTACGCGTCCTGGAACAGGCTGTCGATCCTTTACATCCTTTGCTTGAACGCATGAATTTCCTGTTAATTTTCTCGCGTAATCTGGACGAATTTTTTGAGATTCGGGTCGCAGGAATGATGGAACAGTTAGATTTGGACAATGAAAGTCGCAGTCCGGATGGCCTGACCCCAAAGCAGGTGCTGGAACAGATTTCCAAAACTGCACATGCTGCGATTGAACGCCAGTACCGTATTTTAAATGAAGAAATTTTGCCAAAACTGCGTGAGGAAGATATCTGTTTCTTGCGCCGTGGTGAACTGACTCCGGCACAATCGGCCTGGGTGAAAAAATATTTTCAGGAACAGGTTGCGCCCGTCCTGACGCCAATTAGCCTAGACCCTGCACATCCGTTTCCACGTCTGGTGAATAAATCACTGAACTTTATTGTGACTCTCGAGGGTAAAGATGCCTTTGGCCGTCAGATTGATCTGGCTGTGGTGCCAGCGCCGCGTTCGTTACCACGCGTGGTACGTCTGCCAGATGAATTAACCGATGGCAAAGAGCATCATGTGATGCTGTCCGCGATTATTCATGAACATGTTTCGGATCTGTTCCCAGGCATGACAGCGACCGGTTGCTATCAGTTCCGTGTCACGCGGAATGCCGATCTGGCCCTGAATGAAGATGTTGAAGATTTGGCTAAGGCGCTTAAAGGCGAACTCAGTTCACGCCGTTTTGGCCGTGCTGTACGTCTGGAAGTGACAGAAAACTGTCCGCAGCATATTTATGAATATCTGCTGAATGAATTTGATCTGGAAGAAGAGCAGCTTTATAAAGTCGCAGGCCCAGTCAATCTGGCGCGCTTACTGTCTAATTTCAAGCGCCCGCATTTACGCTATGATTCACATACCCCGATCATTCCCAAAGTACTGAAAAAATCTGAAAATATTTTTAGTGCCATGCAAAAACAGGATATCTTGCTGCATCATCCGTTTGAGTCTTTTGCACCGGTCATTTCATTGTTGCGTGAAGCTGCACGTGATCCACAAGTGCTGGCGATCAAACAGACCCTGTACCGCAGTGGCCCGGATTCTGAAATCGTGCAGGTGCTGGCGGAAGCTGCCCGCAATGGCAAGGAAGTCACGGCCGTGATTGAATTGCGTGCACGTTTCGATGAAGAATCCAATATCGAAGTGGCTAATGTCCTGCAAGAAGCCGGTGCGGTGGTGGTCTATGGCATCGTTGGCTATAAAACCCATGCCAAAATGATTCTGGTGGTACGCCGGGAAAATAATAAACTGGTGCGCTATGTGCATCTGGGAACCGGCAACTATCATGCCGGCAATGCGCGGATCTATACCGATTATGGTTTGCTCACCACGGACAAAGACCTGTGTGAAGATGTGCACCGTATCTTTCAGGAGCTGACCGGTATGGGGAAAATGGCCAAGCTGAAAAAGCTGTTACATGCGCCATTTACCTTACATACCCAACTCATTAATTATATTGATAATGAAATCGTGAATGCCAAAGCAGGCAAGCCGGCGCAGATTATTGTCAAAGTTAATGCGCTGACCGAGATGCAATTGATCAATAAACTCTATGAAGCTTCTCAGGCCGGGGTACAGATTGACCTGATTATCCGCTCGATTTGTAGTTTGCGTCCGGGATTGCCAGGTTTGTCTGAAAATATTCGGGTACGTTCGATTGTCGGGCGTTTCCTGGAACATACCCGCGTGTATTATTTCAGCAATAACGGTAATGCACGGGTTTACTGTTCAAGTGCAGACTGGATGGATCGTAACCTGTTTAACCGGGTCGAAGCCTGCTTCCCGGTAGAAGATGAAGTGTTGAAAAAACGCATCTATCAACAGGGGCTACTTAACTATCTGAAAGATAATCAGCAATCCTGGTTATTACAAGGGGATGGAACCTGGCTGCGGGCACAGCTGCAAGAAGGTGAAAAGCCACATAATGCTCAACGCATTTTATTGGACTTGTTTAAATAAATGATCTCGAGAGGCTGAAAATTCAGCCTCTTTTCTATCCAGAAAATAGCATTCAAGGGTTTTAATCAGAGGATATCAGCAGTTTGAGATAGATCTGTTTGACCTGG
The DNA here is from genome assembly GCF_013420435.1 of Acinetobacter sp. YH01008. NCBI lineage: Bacteria > Pseudomonadati > Pseudomonadota > Gammaproteobacteria > Moraxellales > Moraxellaceae > Acinetobacter > Acinetobacter sp. YH01008. The sequence continues at coordinate 70,578 of NZ_VOYD01000010.1, read as the reverse complement.
GCATACATCTGATAGTCAGTCAGCTGGAGCTGGTGCTGTATGTCTACTGGGGTTTTTTGCTGGCTGAGTAAGTGTAAGAGCTGCAATTCGGTTACCTTGAGACAGGTTTTGTCAGTGAGCTGGTACAGGATATGTTCTGCCAGTTCAGCATGGATATAGGCACCGCCGCGCAAGACAATTTTCAGGCTTTCAGCAAACTGGATGAATGAAGCCTGAGGTTGGATATAGCTATTTGCACCAGATAAGATTGCTGAATAAATGAGTGCTGTGGATTCACTCTTGAGTACGGCAACTACAGGTGTATTTGGGGTATGCCGTTTCATCTGGCCGATGAAATGAATCTGTGAGGCTTCTGTCAGGTGATAAAGAATCAAGTTAGGCAGATGTTCGGCAATCATCTCTTGTGCAGATTGGAAATTGTCTGCATACAGCAGCATATCTGGTTGATAGCCCAGTTGTTGCAGTACAGTCTGAGTTTTGGACAGGTTCAGGTCAGTAAATGAAGCGATGACTAAAACCGGTGCAGGCAAGAGGGCAGCCAATAAGCTCAATCCTGTTGATTCTAAGAGAAGGCTATACTGTGGATGAAGCAAAATAAAATGAATATCCCAAAAAATAGGGATTTAACGATAATCACCTCATCTTCGTCTTAAATAGCATTTATTACAGATTAAAACCGATGACATTAACAGTCAGCTTGAGACTTTAGCAGGTCTATGATGGTTGGTTATATCCACTTTGAGATATAAAAAAAGGAGCAACGGGTGTGCTCCTTTTAATCATCTAAAATTTTAGCTCAAGCAGCATTGTGCTGAGTGATTTTTTGGAAAATCTGTAATAACACATCAAACTCGCTTTGTAGCGGCGTACTTTTACGCGTCACCAATGCCAGGGTGCGACTTGGCGCAGAGTTGATTGGCTTGACCAGAATCTCAGGGTTGGCTTTGATCATATTGGTATAAATCGCAATTTCTGGCAATAAAGTAAAACCAAGATTTGCAGAGACCATTTCGATTAAAGTCGGCAAAGAGCTGGCTTTTAAACGATGATCATTTTTACGCTCACCAATCGGGCAGGCACTCAGGGCATGATCACGTAAGCAATGACCTTCCTCAAGTAACATCAGGCGAGACAGATCAAGATCTTCCAGAGAATTCGCTTGTGCAGCGTGTTGGTCTGATTTTTGATAAACCAGATACAGATTCTCTTTGGCAATCTCGGCCACTTTCAGGCCACGTGTATCGAAAGGCAGCGCCAAGGCCACCATATCCAGGTTGCCATGTTCCAGTTTTTCTACAATTTTCTCGCTTTGTGCTTCATGCAGATGCAACTGGATTTTTGGTAATTGTTTATGCACTTCTTCTAGCAGCTGTGACAGCAGGAAGGGAGCAATCGTAGGAATCACGCCAAGATGTAAATCACCGGTTAAGGGTTCACTCATCTCACGACTTAAGCGCATCAAGTCCTGAGCATCAGCCAGTAGAACACGTGCGCGTGCAACCACTTGTTCACCAAGAGGCGTTAAACGAACATTCTGGCGGTCGCGTTCAACAAGTACGCCACCGAGTAAACGCTCCAGCTCCATAATGCCGCCAGACAAAGTTGACTGGGTGACAAATGAGCGGCGAGCAGCTTCTGTAAAATGTAGCGTCTCTGACAGTGTTACGAGGTATGACAGCTGTCTTAAGGAGGGTAGTGCAGCCATAGTGTCCTAATGTTTATGATTTAAAATGATCAGCAAATAATTCGCTAAGATATGGAATAAAATGCGGTGGGATATCATGCCCCATTCCATCAATTAATTCAAATTTAGCCCCTGGAATCGCTTTTGCAACGGCCTTGCCATGACTAGGAGGCAGCAATCGATCACGAGCACCATGAACCACCAGGGTCTCTTGCTTGATTTGCTTGTTCAGTTGCAGCAATGAACCTGTACATAATATTGCTAAAAACTGTTGAAGTACACCGGCAGGATAGTAACTTCGTTTATATAATTTACGTGCGGTCTGCACCGCTTCCAGATGATTGACATAACCTGGCGAACCGATGATGTTAAACAGTTTTAGACTATGATCTACAATACCATCTTCATCTGTTGAAGCCGGTTTGTCAATCAAACTAAAGAGTTGCTTGGGAAAGGGCGGTGGCAACAGCGGCTGATTGTTGCTGGTAAACAGTAAACCCAGTTTTTTGACTTTGTCCGGATAGCGTGCCGCCAGAATCTGGGCAATCATGCCACCCATGGATGCACCCAATACATCAACCTGATCCAGCCCCATTTTTTCAATCAGCAGACTGACATCTTCAGCCATATCATACAGGTCATAAGGTGCACCCTGATTGCCCAGACCGAGCACAAAACGGCTCATCATTTTCAGGGTGTTCAGGCGTGGACCCTTGTTATGGATTTTTGAAGACAGGCCAATATCGCGATTATCAAAACGTACCAGATGGAAACCTTGATCAATCAATGATTTGCAAAAAAAGTCAGGCCAGTACAGCACCTGCGCACCCAGTCCCATAATCAGGAGCAGCGTAGGATTTTCCGGATTTCCGCCCACCTCGACATGTAATTCCACACCATTACCCAGATCAACTCTGGTTTCACGCATGAAAGAACTATATGGAGAAAGATTAAACTGTAATGCGCTGTGCATAATTGCTGTCCTAATTAAAGGATATTTTGTTTAAAAAATATCCTGAGTATTAAACCTCTAAACCACAGCAGGAATCAAGTCAGGAACCTGCTTGGTCAAAGACAGACGTTGTTTGCCCGCAGTTGCACCCAAGAGTACAAAGCCACGTAAAGTGCCGCTACCGTCGATGGCTTTGGCCAGCATGCCATCTTCCAGCTCTTCAGTTTCCCAGGTGACCTCAACATCGACTGGTGCAGGCAGGACAGTTAAAGGTGCAGCAGGCGTTTTCACTGCCACTGGCATAGCCGGATAATGTACAGCCGTATGTTCGCCATTCAGGGTTTTTGCCAGCGCGCGCGCCTGTTGCATGATGGGCATGACATAAGGCAATAAGGTACCATTCACTTCAGCACAGTCACCTACGGCATAAATATCGGCATGATTGGTTTCCAGTTGCGCCGTGGTTAAAATTCCACGACTGGTATGAACATCTGCCTGTTTGGCCAAAGAAATATTCGGCTGTAGACCTACCGCAGACAAAACCACATCAGCAACGAGAGACTGACCATTGGCCAGCATGACCAAATAGTCACCATTTTCAGCACGAGAGACCTTCTCGACCGTGGTGCCCAAGACGAAATGAATGCCGGTTTCTTCAAGGTTTTTCTGGAAGGCCGTTGCAACATGTTCAGGTAATAAACGGCCCAGCGGTTGAGGTGCCAGATCGATCACTGTGACCTGATGCTCGGTATTTTGCAGGTCATTGGCAAATTCGCAGCCAATCAGGCCTGCGCCTAAAATCACCACGCGTTTATCTTCACGTGCCGCCAGATTGCTGCGGAACGTCTTATAGTCACTTAAATTATTTACCACATGAATGTCATCACTGGCATCACCGGAAATGGCTAAACGTACCGGGTTGGCACCGACCGCCAAGACCAGTTTGGAGTAATTCTGGGTGCTTTCCTGACCATCTTTCTCAAGTACCAGCTGATGGTCTTCCGGATGAATGGCTTTGACCCAAGTCTGCTGTTCAATCCGCATATTCAGTTGTGCCGACATTTTTGCAGCATCGCCCAATGCAATCTGTTCAGGCGCTTTCTTGCCAACCAAAGCATTGGAAAGGGTAGGTTTGGCATAATTTATCGCATCATCCGCGCAAATCATCCGCAGTTCATGCTCTGGATTAAGTTTGCGAAATTCACGTGCTACAGCATAACCTGCCATACCTGAACCAATAATAACGATAGGATGCATAGTCGTTTCCATGCTGTAGGGCTCCATGCTGTTTTATATGAGGATAAAAAGGACATAAAAAAAGACCATATCGACATGGTCTTTAACTGGGCGTGCTCAGACTTCGATCATTTCGAAATCGACTTTAGACACGCCACAATCTGGACAGGTCCAGTCATCCGGGATATCTTCCCATTTGGTTCCCGCCACGATGCCGTCTTGAGGCCAACCTTCCGCCTCGTCATAAATCCATCCACAAACGATGCATTGATACTTTTTCATGTAACTCTCCAAAACTGAGCAAGTGTAACCGTCAGCTTAAAATCCATAAAATGGCAAGACTCTAAAAGAATATGACTTTTTAACAGTGAACATATTTGGCTAAATTTTTACGCAGTTCTATTCAGAAAGTAAAGTGAATAAAAGCTTAATCAGCGAAATTAGCAGCAGAATGACTTTGGGATTCAGTATTTCTCTGAAAATGAGTCAAATCGGCTTTGCTGGCAAATGCTGTGGAGTGATGAAGCGGCTGCTGTGGCAAAATTTAGCTTAAATGAGGCGTTATAGACCAAAGTCGTGCAGTAAAAACTGAGGTTTTTATATAATTTAGAATCAGTAAAGTCTGGATTAAATATTTTTATAATAAATGAATTTAATAAAATCAATAACTTGTGCTTAAATATTGAGTTTTTATTATACAGCTCGGCTTGTTCATTGGCTGGAAATAGGTTTAAAATTCGCATATTCCTTTTCTTTTTTTAAGATCTCCCATGAGCAATTTATCTACTTCTTTGTGGTCTCACATTCGTACGGTCCAAGATTTTCCAAAACCAGGAATTTGCTTTTATGATTTGACCCCACTTTTCATGAGCAATATTGGTCCATTGACTGATGCCCTGATTGCCAGCATTCCTGCTGACAAACTAGCAGAAGTAGAAAGCTTTATCGCAGTGGAAGCACGTGGTTTTGTGTTGGCGAGCCTGTTGGCACAACGTACCGGCAAAGGCTTGTTATTGGTGCGTAAAGCAGGAAAATTGCCGCCTCCAGTCGTGGGTGTCGGTTATAGCCTGGAATATGGTCTGGATCGTTTAGAAATGTCTGCGGAAGTTCAGTCTCAGAAAGTCATCATTGTTGATGATGTTCTGGCAACAGGCGGAACTTTAAAAGCGGTAAATGAATTGGCACTCAAATGTCAGCATGAAGTACTAGGTGCAAGTATCTTTCTTGACCTTCCTGATTTGCATGCTGAATTAGGTCTGGATATCTGGTCAGTACTGGATGATAAATCTCAGCCTGAAGCTGCGGTTGCCTAAATTGTAGATTTAAAAAAAAGCTCCTCAATATCGGTAATGTCGGTCAGTTAAGAAATTGACTGGCATTTTCTTTTTTAAATTCATGATCATATTTGACAAGTAGAAAAGTCATCCGCAACTGTTTGAGGCAGGACTAGATTTAAAAATGATTGTTTCTGCGACAAATTTACTAGTCGATGGTGGCTGACGAGTTTTGCGGACGACAAATGCCTTTGGTTACTTTGGGCGAAACCAAAGTAACAAATTATTTTCAAGTATTTGATTTATAAAGTTAAGACTCCGCCGTGAATGACTAAAAAGTTAAAGAGTCTATTTCTAAACTCCTTAACTGATCAGCATTACCTCAATATCGGGGCTTTTTTATTGTCTGATAAAATGATGTTCAATTTCCTGAATCAGCGTATTAATCTGTTCAGGATGTTCTAGTCGATGATGGCCGCCATCAACTGCCTGAATTTGCATATAGTCTTCAAGCTGTGCCTGAACCGCATGCATATCCAGAATTTCATCGCCCAGTTCTAGATAGGCAAACTGCGGAATATCATGCTGTAAATCGCCATGACAAATTGCCGGATAATCATCTCTGAAATTGGGTTGCAAAATGGGATTCGCCACCACACAGGGAAGGTGATAAGCCTGCGACATTTTCAGTGCCCAATAGCCGCCAAGATTATGACCCACCAGAATATCCGGTTTGATGGTTTCAATCATCTCATGATAAAAATTGGTGACCGAATTATAGCTCAGATTACGATAATCGACATCAATACAATATTTATGCACGACATTAATTGCATGAAACTTGGTGGATTCTCTGGAGGAATCTAAGCCATGTAAAAACAAAATCTTAGACATAATCTTACTCATTTTTATGGGGCATGCCATATTGGTATTTATTGATTGGCACATCATCTTCAATCTGAGCATCATTGTAGAACGTGTGGACATTCAAGGCAGTTAGCTATTGGTCTAAGCCAGCATTTTTCTGCGCAGTGATTTGCTCTACCTCGTCACACACTAGGACTTTCATCTAAGTAATCGCATAATCGGTCCCAAATCGAGCTGAATTGTATTGGTAGAGTGGATTAGATTGAGGGGATAAGGTTGGGAAAATGCCAAGATAGTGGATTTTTCCAAAGAAAAGCCGCTTCCTGAGAGTGTTTAAGCTACGATTTGGGTAGGATTTCTGCTATTCTATGCAACTTCTATTTTTTAACTAATCTTATTCGAGGCAGAGATGACGCAAACTAACGCTCAATCGACTTCTGAACAAATCATTTCCGAAAACGATTTAATTGCACAGCGTCATGCCAAGTTAAAGCAAATCGAAGCTCAGGCACAAGAAACTGGTAAAAGCCCATGGCCAAATACCTTTAAGCGTGAGCATTATGCCCAAGATTTACAAGACCAGTTCGCTGATAAATCTAAAGAAGAAATTGAAGCAGGCGAAAAGGTCTACGTCAAAGTTGCCGGTCGTGTGATGTTAAACCGTGGTTCATTTATTGTGATCCAGGACATGACAGGTCGTATTCAGCTTTATGTCGCCCGTAAAGAACTCGCTGTAGATGTACTTGCGACCATCAAAGGTTTAGACCTTGGCGACATTATTGCAATCGAAGGTTATATCGGTCGTTCAGGCAAAGGCGATCTGTATGTACACATCGAACATTTTGAATTATTAACCAAATCATTGCGTCCGCTGCCAGACAAGTTCCACGGTCTGAATGATACTGAAGTAAAGTATCGTAAACGTTATCTTGATCTGATCGTGAACGAAGAAACCCGTAAAACGTTTGAAATTCGTGCCAAAGTGGTTGCAGGTATTCGTGCCTTCCTGACTGAAAAACGCTATATGGAAGTTGAAACGCCAATGATGCATGTGATCCCAGGCGGTGCTTCTGCGCGTCCGTTTGAAACGCATCATAATGCACTGGACATGCCATTGTTCTTGCGTATTGCGCCAGAGCTTTATTTAAAACGTTTGGTGGTGGGTGGTTTTGAACGTGTGTTCGAAATTAACCGTAACTTCCGTAACGAAGGGGTATCTACGCGTCACAACCCAGAATTCACCATGATTGAATTCTATCAAGCCTATGCAGATTATAAAGATCTGATGGAATTGACTGAGCAGATGCTGGAAAAACTGGCGCTGGATATCTTGGGTTCGACCGATGTGCCTTATGGTGATGAAGTGTATAGCTTCAAAGGGCCATTCAAGAAAATTTCAATGTTTGATGCAATTCTGGAAAATAACCCGCAATTTACTCCGGAAAATGTCAATGACCGTGAGTTCCTGGCAAAATTCCTTCAGGAAGAATTGAAAGAGCAAGTGAAGCCAGGTTTTGGTCTGGGTAAGCTGCAAACGATTGTGTTTGAAGAAACAGTTGAAACCAAACTGCGTCAACCAACATTCATTACGGAATATCCAGCGGAAACTTCTCCATTGGCACGTCGTAATGATGATAATCCGCACATCACCGACCGTTTTGAATTCTTTATTGGTGGTCGTGAACTGGCAAATGGCTTCTCGGAATTAAATGATCCAATCGACCAGGCGGAACGTTTCCAGGCACAGGTTGCGGAAAAAGATGCGGGTGATGATGAAGCGATGCATTATGATGCAGACTTTGTAGAAGCACTGGAATATGGCCTACCGCCAACAGCCGGTGAAGGTATTGGTATTGACCGTCTGGTGATGATCTTTGCTAATGCAGCAAGTATCCGTGATGTGATCTTGTTCCCGCATATGCGTCATAAAAATGCATAAGTGCTGAATTTTAGAAAACCCGCTTAGGCGGGTTTTTTTATGCTTTAAATCGCTATACTAAAAAATTAAAGACAAAAAAAACGCAATGATTGGGGTGATCATTGCGTAGAAAAAGGAATGTTTTTTCAAACTACATCAAGCTTAACTGTGGAGAGAGTTAAATCTGATTCCTTACTGTATGTAGCTATAATACGACCCGGTAAGGCTTGACTCAGCAGTATTCATGTTAATAGATGTTAATTAAGGTTAAAACTATGGAGATTCTATGGGCGAGTTTGCTGCTTTATCGTGCATAAACACCTCGCAATAAAAAAGCCCTTCATATGAAGAGCTTTAGGTGGTCATTTTATGTTTAGAAACGGAATACACCTAAACCGGTTTTCACTTCATCTAAAGTCGCCTGGGTAATATCACGACATTTATCTGTTCCGGTCTTTAAAATATCCATAATATAGTCAGGGTCTTTAGCAAGCTCCATACGGCGCTCACGGATTGGACCAATCAATTCTTTGAGAATGCCTTCCAGACGTTTTTTCACTGTACCATCGCCTAAACCACCACGACGGTAGTATGCCTTAAGCTCTTCCAGTTCTTCTTTGTTTGGATCAAAGGCGTCCAGATAAGTGAATACTACATTGCCTTCAACCTGACCTGGGTCTTCCACACGAAGATGATTCGGATCGGTATACATGGCATTGACGGCTTTTTTAATATCTTTATCTGTCGCATCCAGCACAATGGTATTGCCCAAAGATTTTGACATTTTCGCTTTGCCATCAAAACCAGGGAGGCGGCCGACATTAGACAGTAGCGCTTTACATTCTGGTAACAGGTCATGACCGATTTGACGGTTCAGACGACGCACGATTTCATTGGTCTGTTCGATCATTGGAATCTGATCTTCACCCACAGGAACAACAGTGGCCTTGAATGCCGTAATGTCTGCTGCCTGAGCCACCGGGTAGCATAAGAAACCCGCTGGAATATCGCGCTCAAAACCACGCATCTGGATTTCAGATTTAATGGTCGGGTTACGCTCTAAACGTGACACCGTCACGAAATTGAGGTAAAGCATCGTCAGTTCGTTTAAGGCAGGTAAACATGACTGAACACAAATTGTGGTTTTAGTTGGATCAATACCGACAGCCAGATAATCCGTTGCCACTTCAATAATGTTACGACGTACTTTTTCAAAATTATCGGCATTATCGGTGAGTGCTTGAGCATCAGCAAGTAACAAGTGTTGATGGTGAGAATCTTGCAGGCCTACACGAGAGCGTAATGAACCGACAAAGTGGCCGAGGTGAAGTTGTCCGGTAGGACGGTCGCCCGTCAAGATCACTGGACGATTATCTTGATTACTCATTATTTATTCCAAAGGGTAGTCAGTACTACAGCTGTATTTTAACGAATGGCAACATTGTACGGTATTCTGTTTTTGATTGTCAGCCAGAAAAAAAGCTGTATTAAAAAAATCTTATTAATTAAACAAGTGAATACAATATTTTTAAGAATTTTGATTAAAATAAACTGAAATATGATAAGGATAATAAATATGGCGAGCAGTTTATTACTATTATTAGATGATATTGCGACGGTCTTGGATGATGTGGCTGTGATGAGTAAAATGGCAGCCAAAAAAACAGCAGGCGTCCTCGGTGATGATCTGGCTTTAAATGCACAGCAAGTGTCAGGCGTACGGGCAGATCGTGAATTGCCGGTAGTCTGGAAAGTGGCCAAAGGTTCTTTTGTCAATAAGCTGATTTTAGTGCCGCTGGCCTTGTTAATCAGCTTTATTGCCGGCTGGCTGATTAACCCCTTATTGGTGCTGGGTGGTTTGTTTCTGTGTTATGAAGGTGTGGAAAAAATCGTACACACCTTGTATACACCGAAGGCCAAGGATGCTGAACAGGCCCGTGAGCAACTGATCCAGACTGAAACAGATTTGCACCAGTTTGAAAATGAAAAAGTCAAAGGCGCGATTCGCACCGACTTTATCCTTTCGGCTGAAATTATCGTGATTACCTTGGGGACGGTGGCAGCAGCCTCTATGCTGACCAAAGTTACCGTTTTAAGCCTGATCGCGATCGTGATGACCATCGGGGTCTATGGTTTTGTTGCCCTGATTGTCAAACTGGATGATATCGGTCTGCATCTGACCGAGCAGCAGTCCGATTTTAAGCAACAAATAGGACGCGGCTTGTTGGCATTTGCCCCGATTCTGATGAAAATTTTATCAGTTGTTGGAACTGCTGCGATGTTCCTGGTCGGTGGGGGAATTATTAATCATGCTATTCCTGTTATTCACCACTTTACTGAAGATAGTGTTAGCTATGTACAGGATATTCCCAGTATCGGAAATATTGTAGGTGCCCTGACACCGACCTTGATTAATTTCGCCGTGGGAATTTTAGCGGGTCTGCTGGTGATGCTGGTCATCAGCCTGATTAAAAAAATCTGGCCCAAATCATCAAAAGCTTAAGATGCAAAAATATCTGCAAATTGAGCAGATGAAGAAAAGGAAAAAACTATGCGTTGGAAAGGTCGTCGTGTCAGTAGTAATGTAGAAGACCGTCGCGGTGGTGGTGCCAAAGCTGGCGGAATCAGTATTGTCGGGTTGATTGTGGCTTTTGTAGCCTGGAAATTCTTTGGTGTCGACCCACAGCAGGCTTATCAGACCACAAAGCAGGTCACCCAAGGCGTATCGGGTGCGGCGGAAACACGGGGTCTGGAAAATCCTACGCCGGAACAGCAGGAGTCGATTGATTTTGTCGGCACCGTACTGGCAGATACTGAAGATACCTGGACTCAGGTGTTTCAGCAGCAGTTAAATCAGCAGTATGTTCCCCCGAAATTGGTTTTGTTCAATGGCATTGTGAATTCGGGTTGTGGTACGGCTCAGGCGGCGATGGGGCCTTTCTACTGTCCGGCAGACCAGAAAGTTTATATCGATACCGCATTCTTTAAAGATATGCGTACTCAGATGGGGATTGGTGGAGAACAGAATGCCACCGAACTCGCCCGTAATGATCAGGCCGGAGATTTTGCGCAGGCTTATGTGGTGGCCCATGAAGTAGGTCATCATATCCAGACGATTTTGGGGATTTCCTCTCAAGTACAGCAGGCACGTCAGCAGGCAAGCGAGGTACAGAGTAACCAGCTTTCAGTGCGCCAAGAATTGCAGGCAGACTGTCTGGCTGGAGTCTGGGCCTACCATAATCATCAGCGCACCCAGTTTCTGGAACAGGGAGATGTGCAGGAAGCTATGGATGCCGCACATAAAATTGGTGATGACTATTTACAGAAACGTGCTCGCGGGCAGGTGGTACCGGACAGCTTTACCCATGGCAGCAGTGCGCAGCGCGTACAGTGGTTTAATACCGGCTTGAAATCGGGTCAGGTTTCGAATTGCGATACCTTTAACCAAAATATTTAGCTTGTTTCCAGATAAAAAAGGAGCAGGTGCCACTGCTTCTCATCATTTTAACTTTGGTTATAGTTTGAATCTATGACGTCATGAAATCCTGCTTTTGACAGGTCAAAAGCAGGCAAAAGTCTTTTGTTCGCCATACACAACATGCTTGTCGTGATGGCTAAGGTGTGACCTCCTTGTCACACTCGCATCTCCAAAATCTACTTAATTCAATTGTGGGGCAGCTGTGGAGCAGGCAATCCTTTTTTATTTATGCAGAAAACGCCGGAAATTTCTTAATATCTTGATACTGACAAATAAGGCGGCCAAAGCAAACAAGGCAATGGCAAAGACCGTATATTTGAGATTGTTGATGTCATTTTGATAGAACTGCTGCATATCATGGTTGGTATATTCGAGAGCCGTGACTTTGCCAGTCCGGCTATCTCTAAATTGAATTTTTTCAATATAAAACAGATTTCCCGCTTTAATTAGGTGGACGCTCTGGATTTGACGGGTATGTGATTGATTGTCCTCATCACTACATAAAGCACTGTAATGCTCACAATTGATTTTGGCCACATAACCATTTCCTGCAATCAGAATAAAAATGGCATTGTCCGGTCGCTGGTTATTAGATACCAAAACATACTGTTCGCCAGTTGTACTTTTCAAGGGAATACGGGTTGCCTGCTGATAATGCTGTTCTGCCTGCAGAATCTCCTGAATTTTAGCGAAGCAGGTAAAACATAAGGATAAGGTGATCAGAAAAATCACGCTCGCAAAACAAAGACGAAAAATGGTTTTGACAGTTTGGTGCATGGGAGAAAAATTCAAAATAGAAAGATGGGAAAGCAAAAGCCGAGTGCTGATCTGTATGTTAAATCATCATTCGGAAATACTGAAAAGAAACTTAACTCAATTCGATAAAAAGAGGATTAAACTTGTTTTGCTAGAATGCCTTTTTATTAATGCTCTGCTATTCAAATCTCTATTTTGACCATGCCGCTCGGCGCATATTGCTCCATCTCGCCCGACTTTAGGAAACCGAATGGGAAATTTCTTTTTTCTTCAGCTACTCACGGTGGTCTTTGCACTTTCCATTGCCACCACTATGTTTAATAAGCGTGTTTTAGGTTTTCCGCAAGCGATCGGTGTTCCGATTGTTTCGGCCATCTTTGTTTTTATTTTGCAATGGGGCGCCAGTTTATTACAAGGTAATCCATTCTTTAGTATTAATATTGACAATATCGAGCAGGCTGTTCGTAACATCGATTTTTATGACTTTCTGATCAATGGGGTGATCTGCTTTATTCTGACCTCATCTGCACTGAAGTTTAAGGTTTCAGATTTACGTAATCATTGGCGACCGATTGGTATTTTGGCAAGTTTAGCGCTGGTCTTTTGCGCGGTGTTCTTTGGTGCAGTTTTATATGGCTATCAGTTCCTGATTGGTAATCATGTGGATTTACTGGTGTTGTTATTACTTGGTGCGGCTTTAGGTGCGACTGATCCGATCGGCATTAAAGGCGTATTGAGTTCAGTTCGCGCACCGCATCATCTGATTGTCAAGCTGGAAGGCGAATCGTTATTTAATGATGCCATGTGTATCGCCTTATTTATGACCCTGCTCAATGTTCTGCAAGGCGAAAACTTTACGGTACTGGCTGTCATGCAAACTTTATTGTATGAGATTGTGGTGGCCGTACTGATTGGTCTGGGATTTGGCTTTGCAATATTAAGAATCTTGCGTGGCAAGCATGAAATGGAGTCACTGATTCTGACCACTGCTTTATTGGCATGTGGCTCTTATCTTATTGCTTTATTGGCCCATGCTTCAGCACCGATTGCCTGTGTCATTGGTGGCTTAATTGTCGGTAATAAATGGAAAGAAATTCTGGCCGATGCCGATATTGGTGACGTGAACCATTTCTGGCATACGGTTGAAGGGATTATTAACTCCTTCCTGTTTACTCTGATTGGTTTGGAGTTGTTTATTCTTGACCTGAGTACCAGTCTGGTCTTGGGCGGGATTGTGGCATTTATTATTTTACATTTAGCCCGCTTTGCTGCCAATCACTTGGCATTTGCCATGTTCCCCAAAATACGCCGAAAAAGCTATAACGGCAGTTTAACGATTTTGTCCTGGGGCGGTGTGCGTGGCGGGATTTCCCTGGCGCTTATTCTGGCGGTGGCCAATATTCCTCAGCTAGAGGCTTATAGCAGTATCTTGGTGGGCTATACCTTTATTGTGGTGCTCTTGTCGGGTCTGGTGTGTGGTCTGGGCTTACCTGCAGTGATGAATGCTTTTTACTATAATCCCGAGGAAGACACACAGGGCTTTAAAGGCTGGTACCAGCGTATGTGCCACAAGCTGAACCGTAAGGGTTTTCAATATATTGTCGGAGAAGATGTCAAAGGAAATGAAACCATCACTATTTTTCAGCCAGAGATTCTGATTGATCAGAAAGATATCGATGGTGTTGCTACCGTACATCATCCAGACAAAGTTCAAGAGGTAAAACGGCTGGAAAATCCAGATAATTTCTAAAGATAAAATCCAGAAGATAAAGCGCTACTGGATTATGTTTAATAGTGAAATGAGATCGCTTGAATCAGCATTTAATCAGGCGTGATTATTTTCCTATAGCTGTTAATAGGGGGATCAGGGCGTGATCTTTTATTTAAAGGTACTATTGAACAGATGAAATGCAGCAAGACAAGTTCAGCCAGTCAGGAAATGGCAGAGATGATTTTGACTGTGGTCAGTCAGATCCCTTATGCAAAAGTTGCAACCTATGGGCAGATTGCCAGACTGGCCGGTTTACCTCAACATGCACGTTTAGTGGGTCGGGTTTTAAGCCATCTGGAAGAAAATACCGACATTCCCTGGTATCGGGTGATCAATGCACAAGCTAAAATCAGTCTGAACAAGCTTGATTCATCTGGCCAGAATATTCAGCAACAAAAGCTGATACAGGAAGGGATTGTACTTGACGGTGATCGTGTGGATTTAAAACGCTATCAGTGGGATGGTTGGGTCTAGATATAAAAAATCCCCGCTTTTAGAAAGTGGGGATTTTAAGTTTGATGCACGGATTACTTGCGAATAACCATCACTGGAATATCGGCCTGACCTAGAATGCTTTGAGCTACGCTGCCCAGGAACAGTTTCTTGAAGCCAGTACGGCCATGTGAACCAATTATGATCAGGTCAGAATTTAAATCTTTCGCTGCTTTGACAATCTCGCTATAAATCACCTGGCCTTCAAGTAGCTGGGTATCTACTTCAACACCTGCACCAGAGAATTTTGCTTTGGCTTCATCCAGAGTTTTTAAGATCGAGGTGCGGGCACGTTCAATCAGGTCGTTGGTTTGCGCTGCAGAGATATATTCCGCAGCAATATAAGGGTCGAGTGTCAGTACCTGTACCACTGTCACTTTACTGTTAAATGCTTTGGCAACTTCGACTGCTTTATCAACGGCAGCATAAGATGTTTCCGAACCGTCAATAGGGACTAAAATATGTTCAAAAGGCATTAGAATTCTCCTGTTGGGAATTAAGTGTTATAAAAATGATGACACGTTAAACCGAGTACGAATAGTTGTTTATACTTTGATCATAGCCTGTATTGTATAAAAATAAAACCAAGTAAATACATAGGTATAATGTCTAATAGATTAAACAGTTAAGCGCAGGTTTCTGAGTTTTAAGTTTCATGGTTTATTGATTTTAAATAATTGAATTATATGAATTTACAGGAATATTCAAGCTGATTGTCAATCACATTGAATGGATGCCGGGTCCAATTTGATTTGTGGTGCCAGTTGTTCATATTGATTTAAAATCGCCTGCGTCTCAGGTGCGAAAATTTGTTGTTGCAGTTGCTGGATTTTATGTTCGTTCACATGCAAACGTGCACAATAGAATGCAATCTGATTTTCTTTGGCAATGGCCAGTCGTTGAGTCTGATCATATTCCGGATAACGCTTGATTTGCTGTTGAGCCCGACTTAATTGCGCCAAGGTGCGTTTCTGTTGCATGCTCATGAATTGTTGATGATTAATCCACTGTGCCACATCGCGACGTACTCCATTGTAGTTGACAAAAATAGGAGAAATCACTTGGCAGGCGGTGATTGCTAAAGTGCTGAGCAAAAGAATCAGTATGTTAATTTTGTACATCGGTGAAAGCTCCAATCATTAAAGTTCTTCATAAGAATATGTGAAATACCAAATAAAAAATCTAATATTGTTTAAAGTTTAAGAGTTTATTCTTCATTTGCATAAAGACTGAACATTTGTGTTTTAAAATGCTTGACGATAGCACCTGAAATTACGATAATGCGCACACAGTTTACGGCTATGTAGCTCAGTTGGTTAGAGCACCGCACTCATAATGCGGGGGTCACAAGTTCAAGTCTCGTCATAGCCACCATTTTAAAAGACCAAGCTCTCAGCTTGGTCTCTTTTTTTGTCTTTTAAAAAGTATGGCGCATGATAAAAATTATTTGAAGCATCCAGTAAATTTTCAGATATTTCCAAAATTATTTTTCTGTGATTGTTGATTAATTTTCTACTTTTAGCGTCGATATAAAAAAATCGCCCCAGTATTCACTCGGGCGATTTGATTTAAATGACTAAGAAAAGGGCTTAGTTACCTGCTTTCCAGCCATTGACGATTGGATAACGACGTTCGCGCCCATAAGAACGTGAACTGATTCGTGGTCCAATTGCACCTTGGCGGCGCTTGTATTCATTCATGTCGACCAGACGGATGACTTTTTTCACCACCTCGGCATCAAAACCTTTGTCAATAATATCGTCTTGACTCATGTCTTCTTCGATGTATGAATACAGGATGGCATCCAGAATGTCATACGAAGGTAAAGAGTCTTGATCGACCTGATCTGGACGCAATTCTGCTGATGGTGGGCGAGTAATGACACGTTCTGGAATCACGGGTGTTTCTGAAATACTGTTACGATATTTCGCCAGTTCAAACACAATGGTTTTGTACACATCTTTCAAGACGGCATAGCCACCGACCATGTCACCATACAGTGTGCAATAACCTACAGCCAGTTCAGATTTATTTCCGGTCGCAAGCACCAGATTGCCGAACTTGTTGGAAAGCGCCATTAATAAGGTGCCACGCGAACGTGCTTGCAGGTTTTCCTCAGTCGCATCTGCCGGGGTGCTTCCAAAGAACGGGAAGAGTACCTGCATAAAGCTGTTTACTACCGGATTGATTTCGGCAATACCAAAAGTTACACCCATATTTTTTGCTTGTTCAGCCGCATCTTCTACGCTGATTTGCGCGGTATAGGTATAAGGCATCATGACCGCCTGAACTTTGTCTGCACCAATGGCATCTGCAGCAATCGCAAGGGTCAGGGCAGAATCGATCCCACCCGATAGGCCCAGAATCACGCCGGGGAAGCCAGAGCGCTGTACATAATCACGGGTTGCCATCACCAGGCTCTGATAGATCTCAGCCATGGTGTCCAGCGCAGGTGTAATTGTACCTTTGCTAAATTGAAGCTGTTCAGCATCATATTCTGCGATAGAAAGGCTTTCCTGGAAACTTGGGGCCTGTAGCGCGACTTCGCCAGATTTATTTAACACAAAGCTGGTACCGTCAAAGATCAGATCATCCTGACCACCGACCTGGTTACAATAGACCAGATTGATATTCAGCTGTTTTACCAGAGCTGCCATGGTCTCGATACGGTGTTGTGGTTTACCCACTTCATATGGAGAGGCATTCAGTACCAAAGCAGTTTCGATATTGAGTTTTGCCAGCTGCTGTACAGTAGCTAAAGACCATGCGTCTTCACAAATCAGCACACCAAATTTGTGTCCGAGATATTCAAATACCAGATGTTGATGACCTTCACTGAAATAACGCTTTTCATCAAATACACCATAGTTTGGCAACACCTGTTTGTTATAAATACCCAGCACCTCACCATCTTTCATGACGGCTGCTGAGTTATAACGCTGGCCATCTTCAGTTTGATTTACAAAACCGAAGACCATCACAATATCTTTGACTTCAGTCAGTTTTTCAAAAGCAGCTTTGGTGCGTTTGGCCAGACTTGGACGAATTAATAGATCTTCTGCAGGGTAGCCCAAGATTGCAAGCTCAGGGAAGATAATCAGATCAGCCTTATCTTTTTTAGCCTGATTGGCCTGATCAATCATTTTTTGAGTATTTGCATCCAAATTGCCCACATGTGGAGAGAGCTGAGCAATCGCAATTTTAAAACTTTTCATTCCAATTAAATCCTATTCCTATAGGTTAATACACTAAGTCACTGATTTTTATAATTCTAATTATCCAGCTGAGTGCATTTTGATACTTAAAAAAATGCCAAATGGCAAAAGAAAAAACGTCTTTATCACAGGATCGTTAAATCTTGATCTGCGAGCTAAAATATCATACTTGGGTTATTTTATCGAAATTTAATCCAGAAGCTAGAGCTGTTTTGCGAGAATGAATGTTGAAATGAAAAGTTATTATCCAAAAATAAAGAATATGTAGGTTTTCTGCACATGAATAAATCTCAGGATTTAAATCATTTATTCATGGCCTTAATTTTCAAAATGCCAAATCAAGATGATATTTTGAATAAAAATGATTATATATCAAACAATTGTTTGGCTATCTAAAATAATATTGGGTATTTTTTTAAGAAAAATATCTCGGGCAATATCACCTTGTTGTTCAATATTATACTGTGAAAATGATTTGTTGGGATTAAATTGATATTTGTAAGGATTATATTTCCCTAAGCTTAAAAAATAAGCACTTTGTAGAAATGCGCCTTTTAAAACCACATTAATCTGCTGTTGGTATTGATAAATATGGGTCATCTCATGAATAAACAGTGCCTGATAGGCCAAGCTTTCACATGAATAGTCTTCCCGATAATTTAAATTTCGTGCATGGATATAACCACTGGGCGCCATAATCACATGGCTGGATTGCCAGGGTAAATAAGGGTGATTCATGATTCTGACTGCCGAATAGTCAATCAGATTGCCAAATACCTGCTGACAGATTCTGATTTCACCGGCCGTTAAGTTACGGCACTTAAACTGTTCAAAACGGATGAATCTTAAAATAAACGGTAGGGCATACAACAACATCAAGCACAGATCCTGTTCAAGTTTTCAATCTATGAATATGGTCGAGGTTCATGCATTTTAAAATGGATTAAAGAGGCTATATGTAGGATTTTGTCAGCACTAAAAAAACCACCCCAAAGGGTGGTTTTTCTGTCTTGCAACGCCGTTCGAATTAACGAGCGATATCGCGTTGAACTTCACCAGTATAAAGCTGACGAGGACGACCGATCTTGTAAGGACCGCTGTGCATTTCTAACCAGTGGCTGATCCAGCCAACAGTACGTGCAAGCGCGAAGATCACAGTAAACATTTCTGTCGGGATACCAATCGCTTTAAGGATGATACCTGAGTAGAAGTCTACGTTCGGGTATAGGTTACGTTTGATGAAGTATTCGTCAGAAAGCGCAATACGTTCAAGTTCCATAGCCAAAGCAAGTTGTGGATCGTTGATGCCAAGCGCACCAAGAACTTCGTCACAAGTTTCTTTCATGACTTTCGCGCGTGGATCGAAGTTTTTGTAAACTCGGTGACCGAAGCCCATCAGTTTAACTTCTTTAGTCTTCACTTTTTCCATGAAGCCAGCAACGTTTTCTACAGAGCCGATTTCATCAAGCATCTTAAGAACAGCTTCGTTCGCGCCGCCATGAGCAGGGCCCCAAAGTGCCGAGATACCAGCAGCAATACATGCATACGGGTTAGCACCAGTAGAACCAGCTAAACGTACTGTAGACGTAGAGGCATTTTGTTCATGGTCAGCATGAAGCGTGAAGATACGATCCATTGCTTTTGCAAGAATCGGATCAACTTTATAATCACGATCAGCAGGAGTCGCGAACATCATGTGAAGGAAGTTTTCAGCGTAGTTCAAGTCGTTACGTGGGTAAACAAACGGTTGACCGATTGTGTACTTGTAGCTCCAAGCTGCTAAAGTAGGGATCTTCGCAATTAAACGGATCGCTGTGATTTCACGGTGATCAACATTTTCGATGTCCAGATTGTTGTGGTAGAACGCAGATAACGCACCAACAACACCCACCATGATCGCCATAGGATGCGCATCACGACGGAAACCGTTATAGAAGCGGCTAACTTGGTCGTGAACCATTGTGTGGTTACGTACTTTAGCGTCGAATTCTTCTTTTTGCTCAGCAGTCGGAAGTTCGCCATTAAGAAGTAAATAGCAAGTTTCTAGGTAATCAGCTTTAGTCGCCAATTGATCAATTGGGTAGCCACGGTGTAAAAGTACACCTTTGTTACCGTCGATGAAGGTGATTTTAGACTCGCACGCCGCTGTTGCCATAAAACCAGGATCAAAAGTAAAGTGACCTGCAGCCAACACATCTTTAACGTCGATTACATCTGGGCCCAATGTGCCGCTGTAAATTGGTAGTTCAATTTCTTTGCCATCAAGCTGTAAAACGGCTTTCTTGCCAGTTGCTTCAGACATTCAATAGATCTCCTGTCCTGGTGAATGTATATCCGAGTTGTCTATCAATCTTTTAATGCACAAAACGGATGGATCAAAAATTTGCTATAAGATTAGTGAGTACTGAAATTTTGTCAATTATACTTATGGATGAAAAAATGACGCTTGCACAGCGGCTTAGTCACACCATCTTGGTATAAAAAGTTCAGTAAAATCACAGCATCAAACCTCTATAATAAGTCAAATTTAAACAGAGGTGCAGAAAAAAATAGAGGGCCTGAATTATTTGTAAGCGTTTTTTCAGACTAAGAAATGCTGCGAAAAAGTATCGCTGATCTTATTGGGAGTTGTTAAAACTATATAAATCTCATAACTTACATAGTTTTTACTCATTTCCTTTGCACATGCAGAATTATAAATAAAAGCAATTAATTAAATTTTTGACTTGATTCAATTGATTAAAAAATAGCTTAATAAATGGCCAACTTTGCAGCAAAGATCCCCAGTCTAAAAATAAATGAGTGATTTTTCGAATCCAAATCCTCTAAAGCGATCAAAAAACCCATCATCGAGTGCAGTCTAAGTGACTCTTTAAGCTCAGGTTATAATTATACCTGAAAGCAGACCCATCTTAATAACTGCTGCACTACCTGTATGAGCTTGATTTCCATTTAAATTAAATCGAGATTTTAAATAAGATTTGTGCTGCAACTGTGCATCTTTAGTCTAAATAGCGGTAATTGGCTTTAAAAAGAATAACAGAGTAAATTGATCAAGTTAATTATTTAAAAACAATTATATAGATGAAAATTAGTGGATTCTTAGTCACTAAAGAACCTCATATGTTGTTGTTAATGATTCTTATTTAAAGGGTTTTTCTTGAAAAAGCCAAATCCATCTGTTTGTGTTTTAATAGTTGACGTTTTATAATTCAGTGTCGTTTTGATTTTAGGCATGTATTTGCCTAAGAATGCCAGCTTTCCTTCGAATTAATTCCAACAAACTCCGGATGGAGTTTTTACTTACAGGATGCCCGCTGTGAAAAGCAACAGACCTGTCAATTTGTCCATGGGTCAAGTTTTAGAAGTAAACTTAAAATCACCCGTGGCTATTGCATCAATTCTACACCGTCTTTCAGGTGTTATCGTATTCTTACTCGTACCGGTCCTTCTCTGGATTTTAGACAAATCACTGTCTTCACCTGAAGGTTTTGCGCAAGTTCAAGAAATCATGAATGGTTTCATTGTTCGCTTCATTGTATGGGTATTTGTCGCCGGCTTGATTTTTCACTTTATTGCGGGTGTTAAGCATTTACTTGCTGACATTGGCGTTGCTGAAGAATTAGAAAGTGGCCGTGTCGCATCTACTATCGCATTAATCTTGTCTGCAATCGGTATTGTTGCAGCATTTGTATGGATCGTACTCTAATGAAAAGCGCTACTGGTTTAACAGGTTCAGGTTCTCGCGATTGGTTTCTCCAACGTGTTAGTGCTGTTATTTTGGCTGTTTATACCGTTGTTATTTTGGGTTGGATCCTGTGTAACAGTGGATTCAGCTATGAACAATGGTATGGCTTCATGATGACAACTCCAATGAAGATTCTATCTTTATTGTCAGTCTTATCTCTTGTTGCACACGCTTGGATTGGTATGTGGCAAGTTTTCACAGACTATGTGACGACTCGTCAAATGGGTCCTTCTGCGAATGGTTTGCGTATTGTACTGACTTCAGCAGTGATTATTGCTGTGTTGGCATATGCAATCTGGGCGATCCAGATTTTTTGGGCGAATTGATAGGAAACAATCATGGGCGCTATAAACCCTAAAGAAGATTACACAAATATTCCACACGAAACCTTCGATGCAGTCATCGTGGGTGGTGGTGGTTCAGGTATGCGTGCGTCTTACCAACTTGCTCAAGCTGGTTTGAAAGTTGCGGTACTGACCAAAGTTTTCCCAACCCGTTCTCACACTGTGGCAGCGCAGGGTGGTATTGGTGCATCTCTTGGTAATATGCAAGAAGATAACTGGCACTACCATTTCTACGACACAGTAAAAGGTTCGGACTGGTTAGGTGACCAAGACGCAATCGAATTTATGACGCGTGAAGCACCTCAAGTGGTATACGAATTAGAACACTTGGGTATGCCATTTGACCGTAACGCTGATGGTACAATTTACCAGCGTCCATTCGGTGGCCACTCTGCGAACTACGGTGAAAAAGCGGTGCCACGTGCATGTGCTGCTGCCGACCGTACAGGTCACGCACTTCTTCACACGCTTTATCAAAGCAACGTGAAAATGGGTACACAATTCTTCGTAGAATGGATCGCACTTGATTTGATCCGTAACGAAGCAGGCGACGTACTTGGTGTCACTGCAATTGACCAGGAAACTGGTAAAATTGCTGTATTCCAAGGTAAAGCCACATTGTTTGCTACCGGTGGTGCGGGTCGTGTTTACCGTGCATCTACCAATGCCTATATCAATACTGGTGACGGTCTTGGCATGGCGGCGCGTGCAGGTATTCCATTGCAAGATATGGAATTCTGGCAGTTCCACCCTACGGGTGTTGCGGGTGCAGGTGTATTGTTGACTGAAGGCTGTCGTGGTGAAGGTGCAATCCTTCGTAACAAAGATGGCGAACCGTTCATGGAGCGTTATGCTCCAACTTTGAAAGACTTGGCGCCACGTGACTTCGTATCACGTTCTATGGACCAAGAAATCAAAGAAGGTCGTGGTTGTGGTCCTAAAGGTGACTATATCCTGCTTGATATGACGCATTTAGGTGCGGATACGATCATGAAGCGTCTGCCATCGGTATTCGAGATTGGCAAGAAATTCGCGAACGTGGATATCACCAAAGAACCAATTCCAGTAGTACCAACAATCCATTACCAAATGGGTGGTATTCCAACCAATATTCATGGTCAGGTTGTTGTGCCTGAGTCACGCGAAACTGAAGCGCTGGCGGCACATTACAACAAGGATACCGATGTTTATTCGACCAATGCAGCCGAACGTGATTTCACTAAGCCAGTGAAAGGTTTCTATGCAATTGGTGAATGTTCATGTGTATCTGTACATGGTGCCAACCGTTTAGGTACCAACTCATTGCTTGACTTGGTGGTATTTGGTAAGGCTGCGGGTAAACACATCATCGATTATGTGACTAAGCATCACGGTGATGAGTACGAGCCACTACCAACAACTGTACTTGAGCAAACGGTTGCGCGTATTCGTAAACTTGACGAATCCACAACAGGTGAGAATGCTCAGGAAGTTGCAGATGCGATTCGTGACATTGTTCAAGATCATGCAGGTGTATTCCGTACATCGGCACTACTTGAGGAAGGTGTAAAGCAGATTCTTGCAATTGAGCCACGTGTTCGTAATATTCATTTGAAAGACAAATCTAAAGTATTTAATACTGCACGTGTTGAAGCATTAGAAGTTGAAAACTTGTATGAAGTTGCAAAAGCGACCTTAATTTCAGCTGCTGCGCGTAAAGAATGTCGTGGTGCGCATACTGTGGTAGATTTCGAATTGTCACCGGATCATGCGGATTATCCATATGGTCGTCGTGATGATGAGTGGATGAAGCACACATTATGGTTCTCTGTGGACAATCGTCTTGAGTACAAGCCAGTTCGTTACCGTCCATTGTCGGTTGACGCGATTCCACCTAAACCACGTACATTCTAATCAGGAGAATTCATATGAGTAGAGGTACTCGTACATTTCATATCTACCGCTATGATCCTGACAAGGATAAAGCACCGTACATGCAGACTTTTAAATTGGAATTGACTGACAAGCACCGTATGTTGCTTGATGCACTTCTAGCATTAAAAGTACAAGACGAATCTTTAACGTTCCGTCGTTCATGTCGTGAAGGTATTTGTGGTTCTGATGGTGTAAACATCAATGGTAAAAATGGTTTGGCGTGTCTTTGGAACCTGAACGATTTACCCAATGAAATTACTGTTCGTCCATTGCCTGGTCTTCCTGTAGTGAAAGATCTGGTGGTTGACATGAACCAGTTCTACGATCAGTACAACAAGATCCATCCATTCTTGATCAACAACCAGCCTGCGCCTCCAAAGGAACGTTTACAGTCTCCTGAAGAGCGTGAGCATCTTGATGGTCTGTATGAATGTATTCTATGTGCATGTTGTTCAACCTCATGCCCGTCATTCTGGTGGAATCCGGACAAGTTCCTAGGTCCTTCAGCATTGTTGAACGCTTACCGCTTCATCATTGACTCGCGTGATACTGGAACACAAGAGCGTTTGGCTCGTCTTGACGATCCATTCTCATTGTTCCGTTGTAAAGGCATCATGAACTGTGTATCTGTGTGTCCTAAAGGTTTGAACCCAACTAAAGCAATCGGTCACATCCGTAATATGCTTTTAGATATGGCAGGTTAATAGGCTGCTGATAGCAGTTTGGAAAAAAGCACACCACAAGGTGTGCTTTTTTTGTGCAAACCATTGAAGCAAAATAAAAAATCATCAGATAAAAATAAAGATACTATACTTAAAATGTATAAAGTTGAGTCAGGTAGTCAGGAAATGACGGGTGATGTTAAGTGCCATAGAAGAAGAACATGTAATTATTTGGGGTATTTATGATTTTTAGCTGTAAAACTGACCTGAAAAATAACAAGAACGATGTTATTATATAACGGAAATTTAAGGAGGGAGTGGATTGAAAGGTTTGCTCTCTTTTTATTTATCGGAAATGCTTAGGACTTAAGTCTACATTGAATCTATTTTTGAGATAAAGCACCATAGGTTAGAGTAAAATATCTGAACTGTATTTAGCCAATTTATGAAAGGTATGTGTCAAAAAAATCAATTGAAAACTTGAGAACATGTTAGCATTTAGCCTATGACTATCTTTAGAAAATGCCATTTTAGGTACATTTTTTAAACATTGCATAACCAGGGACTGGTATATAAAGGTAGGCTTGAGTCGCTTTAGAAAAAATCTTTGTTCCTACTTGTTTTTTCTAAGTCGATTTGCAAAAAATTGCCCGGTTTCGATCGGGTATTCAATGAGTAATGATACCGCTGAGGGGTGTTATTGTTCATTAAACATATCAAGATTTTCTTGGTGTGGTGATAACGCCTCATGGCTTATGCCTTATGGGGGACTAGTGTCATATTACCAATCTGACACTAATAATCCTGGGTTTTGCTTAAAAAGCATCCTGAAAATGTTTTTGCAATAGGAAATGGGTCCACAAATGCAAGAAGTTGCTGACGCTCTGCGTCTTGACACTGAACTTAGCGCTGATAGTGCAGCGTATATTGAAGAACTTTATGAGCAGTATTTGACGGCTCCGGATTCAGTAGGTGCTGACTGGCAAGAATACTTCGGTAAATTCCCAAAAGGTGATCAACCACACAGTAATGTACGTGAGCAATTCCTACTTTTAGGTCGTAATTCAAGCCGTATTCAGCCTGTTGTTCAATCAACTGTCAGCTCAGAGCATGAACGTCGCCAAATTGGCGTGTTGCAGCTGATTGCTGCATACCGTAATCGTGGTCACCAGAAAGCAAAACTGGATCCATTGGGTTTGGCGAAACGTGAAGTTGTGCCTGATCTGGATCTTGCTGCGCATGGTTTAACTCAGTCGGACCTAGATACGGTATTCAATACTGGCAACCTGGCGATCGGTAAAGAAGAAGCGACTTTGGCTGAGATGGTTCAGGCAATGGAAGCCACTTACTGTGGTTCAATCGGTGCTGAATACATGCACATTGTGGACACCAAAGAGAAACGTTGGATTCAACAACGTCTGGAAAGTGCACGTGGTCAATATGGTTTTAATGCTGAACAAAAGAAACATGTCCTTGAACGTTTAACCGCAGCTGAAGGCCTGGAAAAATATCTAGGTAATAAGTTTGTTGGTGCAAAACGTTTTGGCGTTGAAGGGGGTGAATCATTCATCCCGATGGTTAACGAAATTATTCAGCGTGCAGGTTCTGTTGGCTGTAAAGAAGTTGTAATCGGTATGCCTCACCGTGGCCGTTTGAACCTTTTGGTTAACATCATGGGTAAAAACCCGGCTGACCTGTTTGGTGAATTTGAAGGTAAATCGATTCACAAGAAAGGTTCTGGTGACGTTAAGTACCATCAAGGCTTCTCTTCAAACGTGATGACCCAAGGTGGCGAAGTTCACTTGGCATTGGCGTTTAACCCGTCACATTTGGAAATCGTTGGCCCTGTGGTTGAGGGTTCGGTACGTGCACGTCAAGTACGTCGTAAAGACATTGGCGGCGATGACGTATTGCCATTAATCGTACATGGTGATGCTGCATTTGCAGGTCAGGGCGTCAACCAGGAAACTTTCCAGATGTCACAAACTCGCGGTTATACCGTGGGTGGTACAGTGCACATTGTGATTAATAACCAGGTGGGTTTCACCACTTCTGATCCACGTGATGCGCGTTCTACAGAATACTGTACTGATATCGCGAAAATGATCCAGGCACCGATCTTCCATGTCAATGGTGATGATCCTGAGGCTGTGGTATTCATTTCACAATTGGCTCATGACTTCCGTCATACTTTCCGTAAAGACGTTGTGATTGACATGTTCTGCTACCGTCGTCGTGGTCATAACGAAGCGGATGAGCCGGCTGCAACTCAACCAATGATGTATCAAGTGATTAGCAAGAAAGCGACCACGCGTACGCTTTATGCGGATCAACTGGTACAACAGGGTGTTCTTGATCGTGCAAATGCAGATCAAATGGTTGAAAATTACCGTGCAGATCTGGAAGCGGGTAATCACGTTGCCAATGCGCTGGTACTTGAACCGAACAAGAAAATGTTTGTGGACTGGACGCCTTACTTGGGTCATGACTACACAGACGAATGGGATACGACTTTCCCGATCGAGCGTCTAAAAGAACTTGGCGCGAAAATGCGCGAACTTCCTGAAGGCTTCGTGATGCAGCGTCAGGTTGCGAAAGTGATCGATGACCGTCTGAAAATGCAAACGGGTGAAATGCCACTGAACTGGGGTGCTGCTGAAACTCTGGCGTATGCAACTGTACTAGATGATGGTTACTTGCTTCGTTTAACCGGTGAAGACGTAGGTCGTGGTACCTTCTCACACCGTCATGCAAAACTGCATAACCAGGTCGATGGTTCAACTTATCTTCCGCTGTGTAACCTGAAAGAAAACCAGCCGCGTACTGCAATCTATGACTCATTGTTGTCAGAAATGGCGGTATTGGCATTTGAATATGGTTATGCGACGACTCTTCCTAAGAGCTTGATCATTTGGGAAGCGCAATTCGGTGACTTCGCGAACTGTGCACAGGTTGTGATTGACCAGTTCATCTCGTCTGGTGAAACCAAATGGGAACGTGTCTGTGGTTTGACCATGCTTCTTCCACACGGTTTTGAAGGTCAGGGTCCGGAACATTCATCTGCACGTTTAGAGCGTTTCTTACAGCTATGTGCTGAAGACAACATGCAAGTGATCACACCGACCACACCTGCACAAATTTATCATGCTTTACGTCGTCAAGCGATTCGTCCAATCCGTAAGCCATTGATCGTGACTTCACCGAAGTCTCTTCTTCGTCACAAACTTGCAACGTCTACGCTAGAAGAACTTGCAAACGGTAGCTTCCAGACCGTGATTGATGAAGTGGACAACATCAACAAGTCAGATGTAACCCGTCTGGTTCTGTGTGGTGGTAAGGTGTATTACGACCTGATTGAAAAACGTCGTGAAAAAGAATTGAACAATACTGCGATTGTGCGTATTGAACAATTATATCCATACCCAGAAAAACGCCTGACAGAAGTCCTTGCACAATATCCAAATGTGAAAGAACTGGTTTGGGCACAAGAAGAGCCTAAAAACCAAGGTGCTTGGTTGTTCATCGCTCCGCGTCTATATGACGATGTGATGAAAGCGGATAAACAAGTCCGTATTAGCTACGCTGGCCGTGAAGCATCTGCTGCACCGGCTTGTGGTTCACCATATTTGCATGCAAAACAACAAGCTCAGCTCATCAACGACGCGCTTGCGATCGACGCTGAATAATCCAGGAGATTCTAAGTAATGGCAACCGAAATTAAAGCACCGGTATTCCCAGAGTCAGTTGCGGACGGTACGATCGCAACTTGGCACAAACAACCAGGTGAAGCAGTATCACGTGATGAAGTGATCTGTGATATTGAGACTGATAAAGTTGTTTTAGAAGTTGTTGCTCCTGCAGACGGTACAATTGCCTCTATCATTAAAAATGAAGGCGACACTGTACTTTCAGCTGAAGTCATTGCACAGTTTGAAGAAGGTGCTGTTTCTGGCGCTGCTCAAACTCAAGCAGTTCAGTCTGAAGAGAAAGTTGAACAAGCTGCGGCGAATACTGAAGCAGGTAATTCACCAATCGTTGAACGTCAGCAAGTACAAGACCAAGCGCCAGCAGTGCGTAAAGCATTGACTGAATCTGGTGTTGCAGCAGCTGATGTTGCGGGTACAGGTCGTGGCGGTCGCATCACCAAAGAAGATGTGGCAAACCACCAAGCGAAACCAGCTGCTCCTGCTGCTGCGCCATTAAGCGTTGCTGTGGGCGAACGTATCGAAAAACGTGTTCCAATGACACGTCTTCGTAAGCGTGTTGCTGAACGTTTACTTGCAGCGACTCAAGAAACTGCAATGTTGACCACGTTCAACGAAGTGAACATGAAACCAATCATGGAAATGCGTGCTCAATACAAAGATGCGTTTGAAAAACGTCATGGTGCACGTCTTGGCTTCATGTCATTCTTTGTTAAAGCAGCAACTGAAGCGCTAAAACGCTATCCGGCAGTGAACGCATCAATCGATGGCGATGACATTGTTTATCACGGTTACTATGACATTGGTGTTGCAGTTTCATCTGAGCGTGGTCTGGTGGTTCCTGTACTTCGTGATACAGACCGCATGAACTATGCCGAAGTTGAAAACGGTATTCGTGCATACGCTGCGAAAGCGCGTGATGGCAAATTAGGCATCGAAGACATGACTGGCGGTACATTCACGATTACCAATGGTGGTACTTTCGGTTCATTGTTATCTACTCCGATCTTGAACACGCCACAAACTGCGATTCTGGGTATGCATAAAATCCAGGAACGTCCGATGGCAGTGAATGGTCAAGTAGAAATCTTGCCTATGATGTACCTTGCATTGTCTTATGACCACCGTCTAATCGATGGTAAAGAAGCAGTCGGTTTCCTTGTAACAATCAAAGAATTGTTAGAAGAGCCAGCGCGTCTTATCCTTGATCTGTAATTTATTTATTAAGAATCTTCCCTAATCCCTTTTTAAAAAGAGGGCTTAGGTCTCCCTTTTGAAGGGAGATTAAAGGGGATTATTTGGAGATAAACATGTCTCAATTCGATTTAGTCGTAATTGGTGGTGGCCCGGGCGGCTACGAAGCAGCAATTCGTGCAGCTCAACTTGGTTTCAAAGTTGCGTGTATCGAAAAACGTATTCATAAAGGCAAGCCATCTTTAGGTGGCACCTGCTTAAACGTGGGTTGTATCCCGTCTAAAGCTTTGCTTGATTCTTCTCACCGTTACGAAGATACAGTGCAGCATCTAGATGATCACGGTATTACCACGGGTGAAGTGAAATTTGATCTTGCTAAACTTTTAGCGCGTAAAGACAAAATCGTTGACCAATTGACCATGGGTATTGATGGCTTGCTGAAAGGCAACGGCATCGAATGGTTAAAAGGTACAGGTAAATTACT
Source organism: Acinetobacter sp. YH01008 (assembly GCF_013420435.1). Lineage (NCBI taxonomy): Bacteria > Pseudomonadati > Pseudomonadota > Gammaproteobacteria > Moraxellales > Moraxellaceae > Acinetobacter > Acinetobacter sp. YH01008. The sequence continues at coordinate 40,885 of NZ_VOYD01000010.1, read as the reverse complement.
TGCCGGTAAAAAAGTTGAGTTCGTTTCTCATGAAGGCGAAACTCAAATTTTAGAACCAAAATACGTGATTCTTGCGACTGGTTCTGTGCCAATCAATATCCCATCTGCACCTGTTGATCAAAACATTATTGTTGACTCAACTGGCGCACTTGAATTCCAAGAAGTACCTAAACGATTAGGCGTAATTGGTGCGGGCGTTATCGGTCTTGAATTAGGTTCAGTTTGGCGTCGTCTGGGTGCTGAAGTTGTTGTATTTGAAGCAATGGATGCATTCTTACCAATGGCTGATAAAGCCTTGGCAAAAGACTACCAAAAACTGTTGACTAAGCAAGGTCTTGATATTCGCGTTGGTGCGAAAGTTTCTGGTACTGAAGTGAACGGTTCTGAAGTGACTGTGAAGTACACTCAGGGCGGTGAAGACAAGACTCAAACTTTCGACAAGTTAATCGTATGTGTAGGCCGTCGTGCTTATGCTGAAGGTTTATTGGCGGATGATTGCGGCATTAAACTGACTGAGCGTGGTCTGGTTGAAGTGAACGATTGGTGTGCAACGTCTGTGGACGGCGTATACGCAATTGGTGACTTGGTTCGTGGTCCTATGCTTGCGCATAAAGCCATGGAAGAAGGCGTAATGGCCGTTGAACGTATTCACGGTCATGCCGCTCAAGTCAACTACGACACGATTATTTCTGTCATCTATACCCATCCGGAAGCGGCGTGGGTTGGTTTAACAGAACAGCAAGCCAAAGACAAAGGTCACGAAGTGAAAACCGGTCAATTCGGTTTTGCTGCAAACGGCCGTGCAATGGCTGCTGGCGAAAATGCTGGTTTTGTGAAGTTTGTTGCTGATGCGAAAACAGATCGTCTATTGGGTATGCACGTGATTGGACCTGCTGCGTCTGACATCGTACACCAAGGTATGATTGCACTTGAGTTTGTATCTTCAGTTGAAGATCTACAGTTGATGACTTTTGGTCATCCAACTTTCTCTGAAGTGGTACACGAAGCTGCACTTGCGGTCGATGGTCGTGCGATTCATGCGATTCAACGCAAACGTAAATAAAATTAAAAAAAGAGCGGCTTAGGTCGCTCTTTTTACATTTCATGGTTGTTTTTATGGGAACAATCATCTAAAAATAAAGATAACGATTTTAAGAAATGCTGGTACTGCTTTGACGGACGTCTGGGTACTGGTGGGTTTATAACAAGGCAAAGAAGTAATAAAAGGTTATTGAATGAATTTACATGAGTATCAAGCAAAAGCGCTATTAAAAAAATATGGTATGCCGGTACAGGAAGGGATACTTGCCACCAATGCCGATGAAACGGTACATGCTTTTGAGCAGTTAGGTGGAAAGTTCGCAGTACTGAAAGCTCAGGTGCATGCAGGTGGTCGTGGGAAGGCCGGTGGTGTAAAAGTCGTTAAATCGGCTACCGAGGCTGCTGAATATGCCAACCAGATCATCGGTTCAAACCTGGTAACTTATCAGACCGATGCCAATGGTCAGCCGGTAAATAGCATTTTAGTATCTGAGGATGTTTATCCTGTTGAGCGCGAACTTTATTTGGGTGCGGTGGTCGATCGTTCAACCCGCCGCATTACTTTTATGGCATCGACTGAAGGCGGTGTTGAAATTGAGAAAGTGGCCGAAGAAACCCCTGAAAAAATTATTAAAGTTGAAGTTGATCCTTTAGTGGGGCTCATGCCATTTCAGGCTCGCGAAGTGGCTTTTGCCCTAAAACTCAAAGATGGCCAAATTAATCAATTTGTTAAAGTCATGACTGCTGCTTATCAGGCATTTGTAGACAATGATTTTGCACTTTTTGAAATCAATCCGCTGTCGGTACGTGAAAATGGCGATATTCTGTGTGTGGATGCCAAAATCGGGATTGATTCGAATGCACTGTACCGTTTGCCTGAAGTGGCTGCGCTACGTGATAAGTCTCAGGAAAATGAACGTGAACTCAAAGCATCTGAATTTGATCTGAACTATGTGGCATTGGAAGGGAACATTGGCTGTATGGTGAATGGTGCCGGTCTTGCGATGGCAACCATGGATATTATCAAGCTTTATGGTGGTCAACCTGCCAACTTCCTCGATGTCGGTGGTGGTGCGACCAAAGAGCGCGTGATTGAAGCTTTTAAAATTATTCTGGCAGATCACTCTGTGCAGGGTGTGTTGATTAATATTTTTGGTGGAATTGTACGTTGTGACATGATTGCAGAAGCAATTATTGCGGCGGTTCAGGAAGTAAATGTGACCGTTCCTGTGGTTGTTCGCCTCGAAGGCAACAATGCGGAACTGGGTGCAAAATTACTGGATGAATCAGGTTTGAAATTGATTTCTGCAAATGGTCTTGCTGACGCTGCAGAAAAAATCGTTGCTGCTGTAAAAGCTTAAGGAGTATCAATCATGAGCGTATTAGTGAATAAAGACACCAAAGTATTGGTACAGGGCTTTACAGGAAAAAACGGTACATTTCATTCTGAGCAGGCTTTGGCTTACGGCACCAAAGTTGTCGGTGGTGTAACACCGGGTAAGGGTGGTCAAACCCATCTGGAATTACCAGTATTCAATACCATGCGCGAAGCGGTGAAAGAAACTGGCGCAGATGCTTCGGTGATTTATGTTCCTGCACCATTTGTGCTGGATTCTATTGTTGAAGCGGTTGATTCGGGCATTGAGTTAATTGTGGTGATCACTGAAGGTGTACCGACCATCGACATGCTTAAAGCCAAGCGTTATCTGGAAACCAATGGTAATGGCACGCGTTTAATCGGGCCAAACTGTCCGGGCATTATTACGCCGGGTGAATGTAAGATCGGGATCATGCCGGGTCATATTCATCAGCCGGGTAAAATTGGAATTATCTCGCGCTCAGGGACTTTGACCTATGAAGCCGTAGCGCAGACCACCAAGCTTGGACTGGGTCAGTCTACTTGTATCGGGATCGGGGGAGATCCGATTCCGGGCATGAACCAGATTGACTGCTTGAAACTGTTCCAGGACGATCCTCAGACTGAAGCCATTATTATGATTGGTGAAATTGGTGGTACCGCAGAAGAAGAGGCAGCGGAATATATTCAGGCTCATGTCACCAAGCCTGTGGTCGGTTATATTGCAGGTGTTACCGCACCTAAAGGCAAGCGTATGGGGCATGCGGGTGCAATTATTTCAGGTGGTAAAGGAACTGCTGAAGAAAAATTTGCTGCCTTTGAGCGTGCGGGTATGGCATATACCCGCAGTCCTGCGGAACTTGGTTCAACCATGTTGCAAGTATTGAAAGATAAAGGTTTGGTTTGATTTATAGATTAAACATGCACTAGAAAGCTCCCAGTTGGGAGCTTTTTTATATCTCATTCTATTTTTAAGTTTTAGCCTTCAGACTCTGGGTCATACCATTAATATCACCACCCTGAATACCAAGTTCATTCATTAGGCTGTCAATTAAGGGTGCTTGGCTGCGATAACGCAGGGCGCTATTTACCACCTGATCTGACAGGGCAACATTGCCATTTTCATGATGCGCATCTGTCTGACAGGAACCGGCATGACTGCCATGCAGGCCATTGACCTGAAGAATCTTGATGTCATCAATATTTTCCATCGGTTTAACACTTTCCCGGATAATTTCAGGCAAGTATTTCAACATGGCTAGGCGAATCTGCATTTCGACCTGTTCAGGTGACAGCACATTATTGGCTTCGTTGACTGCACGGGTACCTTCAGCATCGACCTGATACTGTTTTTCCATCGCCTGAGCCAGTAGAATTTTTGCGTCCGCTTCACCTTTGGCCTTAAGACGAACTTTTTCAGCTTCAGCTTCAGCAGCAATACGTACTGCTTCGGCATCATCTGCTGCGGCTTGTTTTCCGGCTTCAGCGGCAACCGTAATTGCAATTGCATCTTTTTCCGCATGTTCTTTGGCTGCGACCAGCTCAACCGCTTTTTGACGCTCTGCCTGCTGGATTTGGCGTACAGTGATGACTTCTTCTTCCGCTTTTACCGCTTGAGCACGTGCCTGATCGGCTTGCGCTTTGGCTTCAGATTCGGCGCGAGATTTTTCTGCAATGGCAATGGCACGATCCTGTTCGGCCAGCTCAATAGTTTTCTTTTGTTCGACTTGGGCTTTTTGAATCAGCTGCGCTTTTTGGATATTCTCATTTTCTACATCACGGGCCGCTAAAATACGCTTGAGGTCGACTTCTCGTTCAGCAGCAATTTGTGCTTCTTCTGCTTCACGTTTTTTACCGGCTTCCTGAGCAGAAATTTCAGCCAGTTGCTCGGCACGGCGAATGGCAATTTCGCGTTCCTGTTGCAGCTTGGCATATTCTTCTTCACGAATGATTTGCAGGCGCGCCTGTTCTGCTTCCAGATTTTTAGTTTTGATCGCCAGGTCGGTATCCTGCTCGATATGATTTCGCTTGCGACGACGATCTTCAATGGTTTCAGTGAGCTTGGTCAGGCCTTCAGCATCAAAGGCATTTTGTGGATTGAAATATTTAAATCCAGTTTGATCCAGGCCAGTCAGGGAAACGGTTTCCAATTCCAGACCATTTTTATGCAAATCTTCTGAAACCACTTGCTGTACTTTTTGTACAAAGTCGACCCGTTTTTCATGCAGTTCTTCCATGGCCATTTCTGCTGCTACTGCACGCAGTGAATCGACAAATTTGCCTTCGACCAGATTTTTTAATTCATTCGGTGACATGGTCTTTTGCCCGAGCGTTTGTGCGGCTGTTGCAATTGAATCAGCAGTAGGTTTGACTCGTACATAGAATTCGGCCATGACGTCCACGCGCATACGGTCACGGGTAATCAGTGCCTGATCATCTGCACGGCGCACTTCAAGACGCAGGGTGTTCATATTGACTTGAATGATTTCATGCAAGACTGGGAGCACGATTGCTCCTCCACCCAAAATCACTTTTTCACCACCCCAACCGGTACGCACAAAGGAGATTTCTTTACTGGAGCGGCGGTATAGGCGCGCAATGATGAGACCGAAGGTCACCAGTGCTGCAAAAATAATTCCAGAAATAATTAAAATATTATATAAATCAAAAGTTAACATTGTTATAAAGTCTCAGTTTGGTTCTGGCTGAATAAAATTAGAGTGCAGTGGCTTGAAAGCCATTTTTGGTTTTATGGGTCAGTACGACATTCTGACCTTGATTTAAAATTTGATTGGTTTCTGGTTCGACTAAAACATAATGGGTCTGGCCATGCTGATCCCGGACTTTGGCTTGTGCAGGAGAGTTGACTTTGGCATCACCCAGAATAATGATTGCGGTACGCCCAATAAGCTCGTCACTATAAATGGCAGAAGTTTCATCTTGAGGCATAAGCTTGCTGGCAGCCATGGCAAGCCAGCGCACTATCGGCATACACAGAAACAGACAGGCTGGGGAAATTAGCCATACATTGAAGAGCTGGCTGGTCAGGCGTTCAAATATTCCCTGAATCAATAAGCCACTCAGGCCATAACTGGTCAGAAAAATGATGAGCCAGATAAATAAAGGCAGACGTCCCAGATATAACCAGTCAAATACTTTGGTGAAAAAGCCGGGATGTTGATCTGGATTAATTTCTGGTTGCAGGGGGTCTTCAGGCAAAAACTGTTCTAACATATTCTGCGAGCCGCCACCGAGCAGCAGTAATATGCATTCCAGTGCAGCAAACATCAGCATCAGACTCAGGCTGATACTAAATACGATATTTGACGGATGAGTAAACAGTTCCCACATTTTTTATCTCTATAATTATGTTTTAGGAAAAGTGTAAGGAAGCCTCTGATGCTATAACGATAGCAGTAATTGTTAATTTTGTATGCAAAAAAATAACAAAAAACCTTATAAACAAGGATTGAATATATTATGTATTTAATAATTGTTGAACTATTAAAGTTAATAGTAAACTATAAGTTCATTTAGGATTTGCTAAAAAATTAATTATCTTCAATGTTTTACATGAATTTTAAGGTTATGTGGATTGGTTTTTCTGAGAAATATAGAGATACTATGTCTTAGTATCTCTATATTTCTCTCTTAAAGACTTAGAGTAAGGCAGTCTGAATCCGAACTTTCATATCCAGAGTCTGTTGCAGAATATAGTTTTTTATCCATGTGATCTGTTCACCCATCGGGTTCACCTTGATCGCAGTATCCAGAAAATGCAGATCCGGCTGACTGAAAAGTTGCTGTTCCAAAGTCTGCTCCAGCATCTGGCTATTGCTGGTTAAAGGCAATGCCACCAGATAGAATGCTTTAGGGTAATTGTAAAATGCATAGAGTAAGTTAAAGGCTTTTTGATCACCTTTAAGATTACCCGCACCGATTTCATAAGCTGCATTTTGGTTGCTATACGTCACACCCAATAAGAATTCCCAATGACCTTCTTGCAAACGCAGACCAAACTGTAATCCGATCTGGTCGGCAGTCAATTCATGTTGCAAATAGATATTTAAAGGCTTGCCGTCTTCACTGAAAGGTTCTTGTAAGACTAAAATGTGTTGCTGATGCTGATAAATGTAACCTGCAAGCTCTGCTTGTTCCAGGCGAGTTTTTAGAGTGGAGAGATCAAAAGCGCTATAAGCCATAAGCAAAATATATCAAAGGGAGAATTTAGCCTACTCTATTAATTTTTCAGCATCTTGGAAACCACTACTTTAGATTATTTATCTATACTTTTATGGGTGATTTTAAAAATTAATACAGCAAAAATAGTCAGATGTGGTGACGTTCATTATTGATTCATAAAAACTGATATTTGTTATTAGTGAATTTTTATATGAGCTTTTGATATATCAATATCATAAAACAAGCAATGGCTAAGATAAGTAAATCACTATAATGAATATAAATTTTCAAAAGTGTCATAAGTACACGTTTTTCTAAGCTGGTGTTGTCCATGTCGTTAAATGAGGAAAGACTTACTCATCTCAAACAGCTTGAAGCTGAGAGTATTCATATTATCCGTGAAGTAGCAGCTGAATTTGAAAATCCAGTCATGCTTTATTCCATTGGTAAAGATTCAGCAGTCATGCTGCATCTTGCACTGAAAGCGTTTTATCCAGCCAAACTTCCATTCCCGCTACTGCATGTAGACACGGGTTGGAAATTTAAAGACATGATTGCTTTCCGTGACAACATGGCAAAAAAACATGGTTTTGATTTGATCGTGCATCAAAACAAAGAAGGAGTCGAGGCAGGCATCAATCCTTTCGATCATGGTAGTTCAAAATATACTGACATCATGAAGACCCAAGGTTTAAAACAAGCCTTAAATAAATACAAGTTTGATGCTGCTTTTGGTGGTGCGCGCCGTGATGAAGAAAAATCTCGTGCCAAAGAGCGTGTCTATTCATTCCGTGATGATAAACATCGTTGGGATCCCAAAAACCAACGCCCTGAACTTTGGAACCTTTACAACGGTAAAGTGAATCAAGGTGAAAGTATTCGTGTATTCCCGTTATCAAACTGGACCGAGTTGGATATCTGGCAATACATCTATTTGGAAAGTATTCCACTTGTGCCACTTTACCTGGCTGCAGAACGTCCTGTGGTTGAGCGTAGCGGTACACTTATTATGGTTGATGACGAACGTATGCCTTTAAAAGAAGGTGAAGTTCCACAAATGAAATCGGTACGTTTCCGTACTTTAGGTTGTTATCCATTAACAGGTGCAGTTGAATCAACTGCAGATACCTTGCCGGAAATTATCCAAGAAATGCTCTTGGCAACCAGCTCTGAGCGTCAGGGTCGTATGATTGACCATGATGAAGCAGGCTCGATGGAGAAGAAGAAGCAGGAAGGCTACTTCTAATTTAATCTCCCCCTAAAAATCTCCCCAAACCCCTCTTTGAGAAAGAGGGGCTTAAAAGTGGAGGAAGTCTCCCTTTTATAAAGGGAGATTTAGAGGGATTCAAAACCGATTTCTAAAGAATATGTGGAGCTTTGGGCAATGTCTCATCAATCAGAACTGATTAGCCAAGATATTTTGGGCTATTTGAAACAACATGAAAATAAAGACCTGTTGCGTTTCCTGACTTGCGGTAACGTAGATGATGGTAAATCGACTCTAATTGGTCGACTGCTTTACGATTCAAAATTGATTTATGAAGATCAATTGCAAGCCGTCACCCGTGACTCGAAAAAAGTTGGTACCACAGGCGATGCACCTGACTTGGCACTTCTGGTAGATGGTCTGCAGGCAGAACGTGAGCAGGGCATTACCATTGATGTCGCCTATCGTTATTTCTCGACTGAAAAGCGTAAGTTCATCATTGCCGATACTCCGGGACATGAGCAGTACACCCGTAACATGGCAACAGGTGCATCGACCTGCGACCTTGCGATTATCTTGATTGATGCGCGTTATGGTGTGCAAACTCAAACCCGTCGTCATACCTTTATTGCAAGCTTACTTGGTATTAAAAATATTGTTGTTGCGATCAACAAGATGGACCTGGTGGACTTCTCTGAAGCCCGCTTCAATGAAATTCAGGCAGAATATGCAGCATTCGTTGCGCAGTTGGGTGATCGTAAACCATCGAACATCATCTTTACGCCAATTTCTGCATTGAATGGCGATAACGTGGTGAACAAGTCCGCCAATACACCGTGGTACACCGGTGAAACATTGATGGGTACGCTTGAGTCGGTAGAAATTAACCGTACTTCGGCAAAAGCAGATTTTCGTTTTCCTGTGCAATATGTCAACCGTCCAAACCTCGATTTCCGTGGTTTCTGCGGCACGATTGCACTTGGTGATATCAACGTTGGCGATACCGTAACGGCTTTACCATCAGGTAAATCATCAACAGTAAAAGAAATCGTTACTTTTGATGGCAATCTTGAGCATGCTGTTGCAGGTCAAGCGGTGACTTTAACGCTCAACGATGAAATTGATATTTCACGTGGTAACGTATTAATTCGTGCCGATCAAGCGGTTCCAAATATTTCTCGTTCAGTTCAAGCGACTGTGGTGTGGATGGCAGATCAAGCGCTGGTGATTGGCAAGCTGTACAACATTAAGATTGGTACACAGACTGTTCCTGCAAAAGTGACAGCGATTCATTACCGTACCAACGTCAACACACTGGAGAAAGTTCAGGTCGAAAATCTTGAGCTGAATGCGATTGCCAATGTGACTGTTGAATTTGATGCGCCCGTGGTCTTTGACCGTTATCAAGACAGCCGTTATACCGGTTCATTTATCTTTATTGATCGTTTAAATAACGTGACGATTGGTGCAGGTATGGTGGAAGAATCAGTTGAATGGTCTGCACATGATGAGCCTGTGACTGCTGAAGTGCGTGCTGCGCGTTTGGGTCAAAAACCTGCTGCGCTGACTGTCTCGGCAAAAGCTTTGGAAAATGCTCAGGCACTTGAAAGTTTACTGATTCAGCAAGGCATCGTGGCAATTGCCAGAGCGGGTCTTGATGCTGCACAAGTTGCATTGCTTCGTGAAACAGGTGTGGTGGTGATTACCGATACTGCTGAAGGTACAGACACCACTTTAATTGTGGAAGCAGTCGAAGAGCTTGCTGAGAAAATTGTAGAATTGGTTCGATTATAAGACTGAGTCGATTTAAAAAAACCGCTGTAAAGCGGTTTTTTTTATTTGGATACTTTTTAAGTATGTAAATAATGTGCAGCCGTGTGAATGTTGAACTTTCACTTAAATTTCTTCTCGATATAATACAAATATTGAGGGGTGTTTATGAAAAAAATATTTATTTTAATCGGGTTGTGTTTGGCTTTTGGGGTGGACGCTAAACAGGCGACCAGTACAGATGCAATTAAGCAAAAAATTATCCAGCAGTCGATTGATCGTTATCCGGGGAATTGTCCATGTCCTTACAATACGGCCAGTAATGGCAGTCGCTGTGGTAAACGTAGTGCATATAATCGGGCGGGTGGGCATGCACCTTTGTGTTATCCGGAAGATGTCAGTGATCGGATGGTCAAAGAGTATAAAAGCCGTGGTTAATTACCAAGTCCGGATTTTACCGAGGGGTAAAAATGAAATTTTCTCTACAGTTTATCTTCAGATATGTATGCTTTAATTATTCAGAAAAATCAGTTAGGGATTGAGATAGAATCGTCTTTATCTCCGTTAGACTTTTTGCACCAGCAATCCTTTTAATGATTGTGCCATTTTTAAAAATCAGCGTAGAAGGTAGACCATAAACATGATAGCGCAAGGTTAATACTGGAGATTGGTCGATATTTACTTTGCCAAATTTGATTTCGGGCTTGCTTTCAGCATATTGCGCTGCCAGTTCATTAAAGACCGGAAAATTCTGAATACAAGGCTTACACCATTCGGCATAAAAGCGAATGACTGCAAAACCTTCGAACCATTCAAAATTACTGTAATTATTCTCGTTATACTCAATGATCTCGCTCATATCCATCTCCTATCAATTTTTTGAATAGTGACTTGATTATACATAAGTCCGACTTGGCTTCATTCCTCAGCTTAACTATGTTCAAATAAAGCCAAGTATCTTGAATATTCAATAAGCAGGGAAATATATGTCACAAGCAAGCATGCAACAGATTATTATTATAGAACCGGGCGATATCGATAAATTGGCTTATGAAACGGTTGCAATCCCCGAAGCCAAAGCAGATGAAGTTCTGGTGAAAGTCCATGCTTTCGGAATTAACCGTCCAGATATTTTGCAACGTCAAGGTTTGTATCCAATGCCAAAAGGCGTAACACCAGTCCCGGGCCTTGAAGTCGCGGGTGAAGTGATTGCAGTTGGTGCTGAGGTAAGCCAGTTTAAAGTTGGTGATAAAGTCTGTGGCTTGACCAATGGTGGTGGTTATGCAGAATATTGTGTCGTACCAGAAAGCCAGACCTTGAATATTCCGGAAGGTGTAAGCTTTACACAGGCGGCAGCCATTCCTGAAACCTTTTTTACCGTGTGGGCCAATGTGTTCCAGATGGGGCAGGCCAAAGCAGGGGAAACCGTGCTGATTCATGGCGGGAGCAGCGGCATTGGCACTACTGCTTTAATGTTATGTAAAGCACTCGGAATCAAAAGCTTTGCGACTGTCGGTACGGATGACAAGGTTGCAGCTATTTCAGAGTTAACTTATGCGATTAACTATAAAACGCAAGACTTTGAGCAAGTGATTAATGAAGCAACTGACAATGGCGGAGTCGATGTCATTCTGGATATGGTGGGTGGGCCATATTTAGAGCGGAACCTGAATTTGCTGCGTCGTGATGGACGTCTGGTGTATATCGCCTTTTTGGGCGGTCGTAAAGCCAAAGAGGTTAATTTAGGTCCTATCATGATGAAACGTCTGACCATTACGGGTTCGACCATGCGTGCACGTACTACGGCTGAAAAAGCTGAAATTGCACAAGGCCTGAAAGAGCAGATTGCACCATTGTGGGCAAAAGGCGAATGTCTCCCGATGATCTATAAAACTTTCAAGTTTGATCAAATCCAAGATGCACATGCAGCCATGGATACCGGGGAGCATGTCGGTAAAGTTGTGGTTGAAATTATTTAATACGAGATAAATGATTTAAAAAAGCCAGTAATTTTACTGGCTTTTTTAATTTTGAGTAAAATCTTATTACAAATAAATATATAAAATTTTGAATAAAAATTAAAAAATGTTAACTGTTCGACACAACCTGTCAAGAATGCCACGTAAATTGCATCTATCGATAATTCCGACTAATTGGTTCAACATTCACATGAATGTGAGAGGGAAAATAAGATGAAAATTATTCCAATAGTATATAGTTCAAAACATAGTTTAAAAGCATTGCATCGTATTCATAAAATGATTATTCGCGGAAGCATGAGTTGGGCAGAGTTACATAAAATGTATCGAGCGATGCTGCATCTGGAGCGTTATATGGAAAGATTAACGCTCCAGAATCGTCCTTTAAGCAAGAAAGCATCCAGAAAATCCAAATAAGGTCTTGTATTTTTGGGATGAATAAAGGGTCAAGATCTGAGGTAAAAGAATATCTTAGACTTTATCCTAATATGATTCACTTATTGGTATTTAGTATAATCATTAAGTATCTAGCGATAAATAAGTACATGTGAATGTATTAAGTGGGGATTTATGAAGCGCCCAGCTTCAACACATGAGCGTCTTGCAGAGCGTTTAGCCAGAATTTTGACCAAATTAAATGTCGGATATCAACTCCGGGCTGCAGAGCTAGCTGCAGAATTTCAGGTCAGTAGCCGCACCATTGAACGTGATTTTGACCGATTAAACTCTTATCTGCCTTTACGCCAAGATCAACAGAAACGATATTATCTGGATCCCTCTTATTTGGGGCGGTTCAAGTTGCAGGATATTCAGACCTTTGCCCAGCTTTCCGGGATCAGTGAGCTGTATCCCGCACTAGATATGTCCTTTTTACGTGAATTGCTGGATGATCGCGCCAATCTGGTGTTTTCTGCAAAAGGCTATCATTTTGAAGACACCAAACAGTTTGCTGAGCATTTTAAAACTTTAGCCGCTGCTATTCATAAGTGTTATTATATTCATTTACGTTATCGTGAAGAATCCAGAAATATCCAGCCTTATCGTTTAATCCATCATCATGGCATTTGGTATCTGGCGGGTATAGATCAGGGAAAACTAGGCACCTACCGTCTCAGTCAGATTCAGCAAGTTGAATTGTTGCTTGATCTGAAGCCCTTTGAACATGAGGCTGAAATATTAAAAATTCTGGAGGATGAAGAAGGGATCTGGTTTGGGCAGCAGAAACAACAAGTCTGGGTAAAAATTCAGCCAGAAGTCGCCATGTTTTTTAAAGAGCGTCGTTTATTTCCGGAACAACAGATTGAGCAAGAGTCAGCATCGGGAGAGTTGTTAATCAGTTGTCAGATTCGCCATGAAATGCAGCTTTTACCTTTGGTGCGTTACTGGATGCCCCACATCAAGATTACTGAGCCTGTACATTTTCAGCAGAAACTGGAGCAAGATTTAGAACGTTATTTACGTTCTGCGGGATAAAATCGCACGTCTGTATAAAATGGCTTGATTGATAGTTTGACTTATTTTCTAAATTTCAGACATAAAAAAACCAGCTTAATGCTGGAGATTTTATTGCACCATTTTAACAAGGATTAAAATGGTGCCCGAGGCCAGACTCGAACTGGCACGCTTTGTGGGCGGGGGATTTTAAATCCCCTGTGTCTACCGATTTCACCACTCGGGCTTTAACAAGATGGAGGCGGAGGTCGGAATCGAACCGGCGTCCACGGAGTTGCAGTCCGCTGCATGACCACTCTGCCACCCCGCCGCGTCTTGTTGATGCGTATATTATCAAGCTCAGAAAAAAAAACAATAGTGTATTCATCTGTATGCGCATAAAAACATCATCTGGCGGAAAATATTTAAATTATTCATGTAGAATGTGCAAAATTGATTCATATCAACACTTGGGAGAAGTGCCGTGGCATTAGTTCTAGACGGTCGTGCATTGGCGAAGCAAATTGAAGCTGACTTGTTTACTCGCGTAGAAGCGCTGAAAGCAAAATCAGGTCGTACTCCAATTCTTGCGACGATTTTGGTAGGTGACGATGGCGCATCTGCAACTTATGTTCGCATGAAAGGTAATGCCTGCCGCCGTGTTGGTATGGATTCACTCAAAGTGGAACTTCCTAAAGAAACCACCACTGAAGAATTATTGGCTGAAATTGAAAAGTTAAATGCCAATCCAGATGTGCACGGGATTCTGCTTCAACACCCGGTTCCGGCTCAAATTGATGAACGTGCCTGTTTTGATGCAATTTCGCTTGAAAAAGACGTAGATGGTGTGACTTGTCTGGGCTACGGTCGTATGGCAATGGGCGAAGCAGCCTATGGTTCAGCGACGCCTGCTGGGATTATGACCATTTTGAAAGAAAACAACATCGAAATCGCTGGTAAACATGCGGTGGTTGTAGGTCGTTCTGCAATTTTGGGTAAACCAATGGCTGCGATGCTGCTAGAAGCGAATGCAACCGTAACCATTTGCCATTCACGTACTCAAGATCTTGCAAGCTTTGTTAAGCAAGCTGACATTATTGTCGGTGCAGTAGGTAAAGCTGAACTGATTCAAAAAGACTGGATCAAATCAGGCGCGGTGGTTGTTGATGCTGGTTTCCATCCACGTGATGGCGGTGGTGTAGGTGATATCCAGTTGCAAGGCATTGAAGAAATTGCGTCTGCTTATACCCCGGTTCCGGGTGGTGTGGGCCCGATGACCATCACCACTTTGATTCGTCAAACGGTAGAAGCTGCTGAAAAAGCGCTTGGTTAATTAAATCCTCCCTGACCCTCCTTTTTCAAAGAAGGAAAGCTAATCATCAATTTTTAGATGGAAGTTCCCCTCTTTCCTAAAGAGGGGTTATGGGAGATTTTTTGAATATATAGATATAAATTAAAAGAAAACCCAATGAGCTGTACCTTTCAATTGCCTAAAGCCCCTCAGCATCTGCTAAAAGCCTTACATGGTGTGATTCCACATTGTGAATTACAGGCGCAGCAGCTTCCCGATACGCCTATTTCTTTATGGCTCATTCCACCGGTATTTCCAACAGATAAACTCGATGATGAAGTGATTCGCCGGATCTGGAACGATACACCGTATTGGATCTTTTGCTGGGCCTCAGGCTTGGCGATGGCTCAATGGCTATTGGCAGAGCCGCATCATGTCAAAGATAAAGTAGTTTTGGATTTTGGGACTGGATCGGGCGTAGTTGCCATTGCAGCGAAAATGGCAGGCGCAAAACGCGTCATCTGCTGTGACATCGATCAAGTCAGTTTGGATGCCTGTCGTGCCAATGCTGAGTTAAATGAAGTTGAGCTGGAATATCTGGATGACCTGTATAAGGCAGAACAGGTAGACATTCTGTTAGCCGCAGATGTGCTCTATGATCAATGCAACCGTTTCTTCCTGGATGAATTTTTAAAATTCGCACCTGAAGTATGGGTAGCAGACAGTCGAGTCAAAAATTTTAGTCATCCAAAGTATATAAAGCTGGATGAACGTAGCGCGACGACCTGGCCAGACCTGGATGAATCACCAGAATTTCGTAATGTCAATTTTTATAAAACACTTTGAATTTGAAAAATAAAAAGGGCAATAAGCCCTTTTTATTGTGTTGCTTTGAATATATCGGATATTAAGAACAAGTATAACGAATGACACGCATCGTGGTTGGGCGGGCGTCTAAGGCTTCGCGTGCACCCGGGTTCTGGCTATTATATAGATCTGGGGTATTGCTTAAGCTGATTTGCGTGCGGCTATTACCTAATTGGCGGCCATATTGTTCCTGCTCCGCAAGTGGATTAGAAATTTCATTAGTGCTTAAAATCTGAATATTATAGGTTTTTGAACCGCCCAAAGTCTGTTGACAGGCTGCCTGTAATCTTCTTTCATCCTGATTAGGCCGTCCTGAAAGCGTATAGCTCAAGGTTGCTGTATTGCCTGAACGTTCCAGAATTTCATAGCCACTTTTTCCGTTGAACTGATGTGGTGCAGTCTGACACGCACTCAACATGAAGCTGCTTGCAGCCAGAGCTAAAATGACTGTTGTTCTTTTCATATTTATAGTTCCTAAAGTCTTGGCTTAAGTATGCCATATTTTGCTTAAGCAGCTGCTCTCATCAATTGTGATCAATTGTTTAAACAGCCAATAAAAAAGGCCGCTTACGCGACCTTTTTGGAATTAAATCAGCAATTAAGCAGATTTAACCGCAGCAATAAGTTCTGCTTGACGAGTTTTTAACGCTTCCGGTAAACGCTCACCCAGCTTGTCAAACAATTCAGTATGGCTTTCAAGCTCTTTGATCCATTGATCTTTGTCTTGAGAAGTTACTAGGTCAAATTGTTCTTTAGTGAAGTCAGAACCAGTCCAGTTCAACTGTTCGTAAGTAGGAACTAGGCCGATTGGTGTTTCAACAGCATCAGCACGACCTTCACAACGGTCAATGATCCACTCAAGAACACGCATGTTTTGACCGAAACCAGGCCATACGAAGTTGCCTTCAGCATCACGACGGAACCAGTTCACGTTGTAGATACCTGGAAGTTTGTTGCCAGCAGCTTTTGCTTTCTCGCCAACTTTCTCACCCATTTCTAACCAGTGCGTGAAGTAATCCGCCATGTTGTAGCCAGCGAAAGGAAGCATCGCGAACGGGTCACGACGAACAATACCTTGTTGACCAACAGCAGCAGCAGTGGTTTCAGAGCCCATAGTTGCAGCTTTGTAAACACCATCAACCCAGTCAAATGCTTCTGAAATTAGAGGCACTGTGTCCGCGCGGCGGCCACCGAAGATGAACGCAGAAATTGGAACACCTGCTGGATTTTCCCAGTCAGCGTCAATCGAAGGGCATTGACCAGCAGCAACAGTGAAGCGAGCATTTGGATGCGCAGCTTTTTCTTCGCCAGTGTGAGGTTGACCTTTCCAGTTGGTTAGGTTAGCAGGTACTTCTTTAGAAAGACCTTCCCACCATACTTCGCCGTTGTCAGTTACAGCAACGTTGGTATAGATCACATCTTTAGTTAATGTTGCCATACAGTTCGGGTTGGTCTTGGTATTTGTACCCGGCGCTACACCGAAGAAACCAGCTTCAGGGTTAATTGCATATAAGCGACCATCTTCACCTGGTTTGATCCAAGCAATATCGTCACCTACAGTTTCAATTTTCCAGCCTTCGTAGCCCGCTGGTGGAATCAACATCGCGAAGTTTGTTTTACCACATGCAGATGGGAATGCCGCTGCGATATAGTGTTTTTCGCCTTGTGGATTGGTCACGCCAAGGATCAGCATGTGTTCAGCTAACCAGCCTTGTTGACGACCCATAAATGATGCAATACGTAAAGCCAGGCATTTTTTACCCAACAATGCGTTACCGCCGTAACCAGAACCGTAAGACCAGATCTCACGAGTTTCTGGATAATGCACGATGTATTTTTCAGGGTTGCAAGGCCATGCAACGTCTTTTTCGCCTTGTTCTAGCGGAGCGCCCACAGTATGTACACATGGAACGTATTCGCCATCAGTACCTAGAACGTCATAAACAGCTTTACCCATGCGAGCCATTTTAGACATGCTTACAGCAACGTAAGGAGAATCTGTTAATTCGATACCGATGTGTGCAATATGAGAACCTAAAGGACCCATAGAGAAAGGCACAACGTACAAAGTACGACCTTTCATAGAACCATCAAACAAACCGTTGAGGCGAGCACGCATTTCAGCAGGTGCTTCCCAGTTGTTGGTTGCGCCAGCGTCTTCTTTGTTTTCAGAGCAAATGTAAGTACGACCTTCAACACGAGCAACGTCAGAAGGATCAGAATTCGCAAGATAAGAACCAGGATGAGTTTCTTGATTCAGTGCTTGCATTGTGCCGTTAGCGATCATCAAGTCGATATAACGTTGATATTCTTCTGCGCTACCGTCACACCATTCAATTTTTGCTGGTTTTGTTAATTTAGCAATCTCTTCCACCCAAGCAATAAGCTTAGGGTGACGAACGAATTCTGGTGCGTTCACTTGGGTCATGGTGAGGCCTATCTCAAATGTGTACAAAAAGGATGTACAAAGTACAATCCGAGCAATAAAAATGTTGCCCGGATGATATATGAAAAAAAGTGGCTGTATTAAAGCATAAAATGATAAAAAAAATAAGACCAAAGAAGCACTAGATTTCTTTTGGCATATAATGCTATTTTATTTGTAAATATAATGAAAACAATAAGATAAAACTAAATATTTGAATTGTCTTGGTTATTTATTTTAATTATGAATAGTATTTATTTTAAAAATTATTAATAAAATCAATTTATTAATTTTATAGCACGTCTCATATTCGTTATTGATTAAATAAATGGTTGCCATTTGAATTTTACATAAAGCTACTGTTAATTGTCTATGAATTGGACAAAATGCCAATAGGCTTCATAAAGTTGTGCGAAAAATGTCTAATCAATCTAAACCCTTATCGCTTATTTATAATCATAATGCTGGTTTTCGCATACAAGGGCCAGAAGGGATCTATGAACAACTGACTGAAATATTTTCAGCGCAAGGTTATCAGACTAAAGCCTATGAAATCAATGATTCACAGCAATTTGATCATGTTATGGCGGAGGTGTTGACACGACATTTAGCGTCGGATGAAGCAGGCATCGTGGTGGCAGCAGGTGGGGATGGTACTTTAAATACAGTCGCCAAGCATTTATTAAATACGCAAATTTCTGTCGGAATTTTACCCTTGGGTACCTTTAATTATGTAGCCAGATTATTAGATATTCCCTTGGATTTAATTGAAGCCGCTAAAGTGATTGCCACGGGACAATCTAAACGTATCAATGTAGCCCAAATTAATCAGGATATTTATCTGAATAATGCCAGTTTGGGTCTGTATCCCTTATTTATCAAAAAACGTGAAGATTATAACCGGCGGTTTGGTCGATTGCCGTTACATGCCTATACTTCCGCACTGGATGTGCTGATTCGCGACCGTAAGGAACTGAAACTGGAAATCTGGGTAGATCACAAGAAATATCCGCTAAAAACACCCCTGATCTTTTTTGGCAACAATCCCTTGCAACTGGCAGATATGAAAATGCAGATTGCCAAAGCAGCAGAGCAGGGTAAAGTCGCAGGAGTAGTGGTTTCTAAAAGTGATAAGCTAACTTTATTTAAGCTTGTGTATCAGTTGGTTCGTGGCAAGATTGATCAGGCTTCGGATGTTTACAGTTTTGCTGCCGATCAAGTCCGTATCGAATCTAGATCCAAGAAATTGATGGTGGCGATTGATGGCGAAATCGTAGAAATGGCGCCGCCCCTCAATATTTCTGTTTTAAAAAACAGCCTGAGTGTAAGGGTGCCGCATGATCCTGCATCTGTCTGATCTGCATTTTGGGACAGAAAAACCCGAGTGTTTAGAGGCAATTCGACAGTTCTGTCAGACTCATCCTCTGGAAGCGGTCGTCGTCAGTGGTGATCTGACCCAACGCGCACGTTTAAGCCAGTTTTTGGCCTGTAAACGGTTTTTAGATCAGCTTGAGACACCTTATCTGGTAATTCCGGGTAATCATGATATTCCGCTCTATCATTTATGGAATCGGCTGTTCAATCCATTTACCCGTTATCAGCTTTTTTTTGGTGAACTTGAACCCACACTTGAAACAGACAACTTTTATCTGGTGGGGGTGAACTCAATCCGGCGCCGCTATCACACCAAAGGGCATTTATCGCTTGAGCAGATTCAGCGTATTGATCGGAAATTAGGCCAAGCGCCTTCTTCCAAATTAAAAATTATTGTCAGCCATCAACCGTTCTATGTGCCTTTTCAAAATAAGCGCGGTTTTAAGGATAGTCCATTGATGGCCAAAATTGCTTTAGAAGCTTGGGCAGCACATGGCCTGTTTGCAGTCTTGCATGGACATCTGCATCAACCTGCGGTTTATGATTTGAACCTGATCTTTGATTTGGGGGCAGATCATCCTGTTTATGATGTACATGCAGGTACTTCAGCCTCGCATCGGCTACATAAAAAAGAGCCAAATAGTTTTAATCTGATTGATGCATCAGGAAAAATTTCCCAGTATTTATTCGATGACGTGACCCAGTCCTTTCTGTTAAAGCCTGATATGTTGAATAAATAGACGAAAAATCAGTATTCGTTAAAAAAAAGCAATTTTTTTTCATTTTTGCCCTTGAAGCGTTTTATTCCATCTCCATAAAAGTGACATCAAAAATTTTTGATGATGACCCATGGAATAATTAAGTCGTCATCAGTGACCTAAAAAAGACTTAGTCTGATGGAGTTAAATATGAGCAACATTCGTCCATTACATGACCGCGTTGTTATTCGTCGTGTTGAAGAAGAAACTAAAACAGCTGGCGGTATTTTACTTCCTGGTTCTGCTGCAGAAAAACCAGCTCAAGGTGAAATCATTGCTGTAGGTAATGGTCAAATCACTGACAATGGTGTACGTGCGCTAGATGTAAAAGTTGGCGATAAAGTATTGTTCGGTACGTATGCGGGTACAACTGTGAAAGTTGACGGCGAAGAACTTCTTATTATGAAAGAATCTGACATTTTAGCGGTATTTGCTTAATTTCCGTTTAAAGTCGTCTTATGTTCATCAGAATTTAAAAGATATTAAAAGTATTTGGAGTCAAAAATGTCAGCTAAAGACGTAAAATTTGGTGATTCAGCACGCAGCAAAATGATTGCTGGTGTGAATATCCTTGCAGATGCAGTGAAAGTAACACTAGGTCCTAAAGGCCGTAACGTTGTGATCGACCGTTCTTTCGGTGCGCCACACATCACCAAAGATGGTGTAACGGTTGCCAAAGAAATCACCCTAAAAGATAAATTCGAAAATATGGGTGCTCAGCTGGTTCGTGAAGTGTCTTCTAAAACTAATGACATCGCAGGTGACGGTACAACCACTGCAACTGTATTGGCTCAAGCAATTTTGAACGAAGGCATCAAGTCAGTTACAGCGGGTATGAACCCAATGGACTTGAAACGCGGTATCGATATCGCTGTTAGATCTTTGGTTGCTGAAATTAAAGCAACTGCTCAACCTGCGTCTGATTCTAAAGCGATTGAACAAGTCGGTTCGATCTCTGCAAACTCTGACACCACTGTAGGTAAACTGATTGCGCAAGCAATGGAAAAAGTGGGCAAAGAAGGTGTCATTACTGTAGAAGAAGGTTCAGGCTTTGAAGATTCTCTAGATGTGGTAGAGGGTATGCAGTTTGACCGCGGTTACATCTCGCCATACTTCGCAAACAAGCAAGACACGCTAACCGCGGAGCTTGAAAATCCGTTCATTCTTCTGGTTGACAAAAAAATCAGCAACATTCGTGAGTTGATCACAGTGCTTGAAGCTGTTGCGAAAACAGGTAAACCGCTTTTGATCATCGCTGAAGATGTTGAAGGCGAAGCGTTGGCAACTTTGGTTGTCAACAACATGCGCGGCATCATCAAAGTATGTGCAGTAAAAGCGCCTGGTTTTGGTGATCGTCGTAAAGCGATGCTGCAAGACATCGCGATCTTGACTGGCGGTACGGTGATTTCTGAAGAAATTGGCATGCAGCTAGATCAAACTGCACTTGAACATTTAGGTACTGCACATAAAGTGACTGTATCTAAAGAAAACACAGTGATTGTGGATGGTGCGGGTAATGCAGGTCAAATTTCTGAACGTGTTCAGCAAATCCGTGCGCAAATTGAAGAATCTACGTCTGAATATGACAAAGAAAAACTTCAAGAACGTGTTGCTAAATTGGCAGGCGGTGTTGCAGTGATCAAAATCGGTGCTGCGACTGAAGTTGAAATGAAAGAGAAGAAAGACCGTGTAGACGATGCACTTCATGCAACGCGTGCTGCGGTTGAAGAAGGTGTGGTTGCAGGTGGTGGTGTTGCACTGGTACGTGCAGCGAAAGTATTGGATAACGTAACTGGCGCGAATGATGACCAAAATGTAGGTATCAACATTCTACGTCGTGCGATTGAAGCGCCGCTTCGTCAAATCGTATCGAATGCGGGTGATGAGCCTTCAGTGGTGATCAATGCTGTGAAAAATGGCGAAGGCAACTTCGGTTATAACGCGGCAACAGGTGTTTATGGCGATATGCTCGAAATGGGTATTCTTGACCCAGCAAAAGTAACGCGTTCAGCACTTGAGCATGCTGCTTCTGTTGCTGCATTAATGTTGACAACTGAATGTATGATCACGGATATTCCAGAAGACAAGCCTGCAATGCCTGATATGGGCGGCATGGGTGGTATGGGCGGCATGATGTAATTCATGTTGATCATTTGATCTTGAAAAATCCCTACCTCAGGTAGGGATTTTTTTTATTTCTTGATAAAAAAGTACGATTTCAATAAAAAATAGAGTAAAATTTGAGACATAAGTTTGATCTAGATTAAAAAATGCAAACAGGGTATCATTTTTTATTAAAAAATTGATTAATGTTTATTTTTGTAACATTTGATCTTGGAATATATAAATTTTTGATTTATGATTTAATCAAAATATAATTGATGTGCGGCTATATGAACAGTACAGTTATAAATAATGAGGGGAAAAGTTCAGAGGATCATTCTGAACTGGTATTGATTAGTAAATGTGAATTAAAGTCTTTATACCGGAAATTAAAGGAATATGAAGATCGTTTACGGAGATATGAACATGAGCATAAAAAAATTTTAGCTTATTTCACGCATAAAAATTAGAATTGATTTAACTCATCAATCAACTTTTTAATGATATCTTTATGATGATTTTTTAAAGCGCGAAACTTCAGATAATAGTCTAGATCTCCAGCATCGTGTTCTGAAATCTGGGCACTAGGATTAATATCTTGGTCTCCAAATCTTAGCCATTGATTAGATACATTTAACCAAATCGCTAAAATAGAGAGTTTATCTTGGCTAGGGATGGCCTTACCTAATAACCAGTTATTTGCAGATTGCACCGAAATAGAGGTGCCATCATAACGGTTATTAAACTCCTTGGATAAATAAGTCGGACTAATAGGGTGTCCGTTATCCATTAAAGCTTGTTTCAAACGTTCGGCAAATAATTTTTTTTCTTCTTGACTGCTCATAAAACCCATTCTCTCTCTTTCTAAACCATCATACATTTTTAAATTCTATCTTAAAAATGTATTTTGAATGCCACAATATTTTTCAGAGCCCAATTTTAAGAAAACTCTATTCATATTTCAATTGTAACAAAGTTCTTCAGCCTATCTTGTTGTAATTATTTGTAATTTTTATTTATTTCTACACTTTAGATTGAATTCAACTAAATAAAAATATTAGTCAATCAATCTGTGAATTAATCAAGGTTACTTTATCATTTTTTATTTCTTAAATTGCTATTTAAAACAAAATCTTAAGTTAATTTCATATTATTTTCACCCTCAAAATCAATTTTAAATTTAAAAATAAATCAAATATTGATTGATATCTTTGTTTCGTTTTGTATATTATTGCCTCAGGTCCGCTCTAGCAGCGGCAGGTAGTGGATGGCAGTCTCCAGAACAACCAGACATTCAACTCAGTTTTGCTGGTTTACATCAATCCTAGGGTAGACCAGTCTTTTTATAAAAATTGAAGGAAATTTATATGAAATTTCAAAAGACTTTATTGGCAGCTGCATTAGCAGCAGTAAGTTTTGGTGCGCTAGCAGCAGTGAACCAAGCAGATGTAGTAAAATACGCAAATGCTGAAGGTGATGTTCTTGTTAAAGTAGAAGATGCTAATGACAGCAATGGGGTTGTTCAAAATGGTTGGTATAAGCTTGAAGGCAATAAGCTAACAGCATTTACAGGTGAAACAAAAGATTACACAATCGTAGTGTCTGCTGGTCAAGTCCAAATTACAGAATCAACTCCATCTACAACAGGTGGTACTACAACAGGTGGTTTAAGCTTTGATGGTAATGTAGACCAAAATAATTATTGGTCTTTTGGTGGATCAACCGCCACCACCACAACAACAACAGCCGGAACTTATACTCTTGACGGTCAGTTAGTAAATACTGACTGGCATGGTAATAATGGTCTAGTTGATGAGAAAATCACTTTTACAGGTGAAACATCACCAGCAACTACTGCAACTGATGTAGTTTCAGTTAAAAAAGATGTTCAAATTGGTAACATTACTGAAGAAGATCGTGATACAGCTGGTAAAGCTAAATACGATTTCACTTTAGCTGGAAAAAATGTTCAAGGTACTCTTGCAACAATTAAAACTGAAGCTGATGCCAATACTGCTGTAGCTGGTGTTACAGGCAATGGTTTAGCTGTCTTGGATGTGGCGAAAGGTGGAGTGGTTGATCTTGAGAAAGGTACAGTAACTACAACTTCAGTTACAGGCACTACTACAACTGCACCAACAGCAGTACTAAATGCTTACGATGATAAAGATGGTAATCGTGTAGTTGAATTTAATGGTAAATATTTCAAAGCAACTGATAATACTTTGACTGCTTACACTGGCGATACTAGTGATGCTAACTTAACTAAAGTAGGTAAAGGTACAGCTGATGAAACAACTGGTGGCGATCGTACTACTACAGTAAATACTGGTTTAGTATCAAATCTAAACGTTACCTATGGTGAGTCTGTTTCTAAAGCCCCAAATGCTGGTGAAATCAAAATTTCTAGTACAGACCCATTAGTTGCAAATGATACAAGTGGTAATAAATATACAGTAACTTCTAATGCTCCAGTATCTACATCAACTAAGGATGTAAAAATTGGCATTATTCCAGTAGATGAAGCAGGTAATAAAACTTACGGTTTACAAGCTACAAATACTACAGATGGTAAAGTTACAGCGCAAACTACAGTAACTGCAGCTGGTATTGAAACCACTGGTGACATCGCTTTTGTTGACGCTGCTACTGGTTCAAAAACTTCTGTGAAAGGCTACTTAGAAGAAACTTCTAAAGCTGTTGATGCTAAAGTTGCTGAAGTTGATCAACGTTTAACTACTCAATTCAATACAACAGCTGGTCAATTAAATAGCCGTGTAAATCAGTTGAACTCTCGTATTGATGACGTAGAAAAAACTGCTTACCGTGGTGTGGCAATTGCATTAGCTGCTCAACAACAAATTCCTAACATCGGTGCTGGTCAATTCGCTGTATTTGGCGGTGTAGGTCACTATGAAGGTGAGTCTGCTGGTGCTCTAGGTGTTGCAAGCGTGTTTGCTGATGGCCGTACTTCTGTAAGTGCTGCTCTTGGTTTCGCTGGCGGTAACGAAGTTGGTGGCCGTGTAGGTGTATCATACGTATTTGGCGGTAAGTAATTACTCCTTATACTGAGCTATAAAAAAATCCCCGCAATATGCGGGGGTTTTTTATGTCTTTACAAAATTATGATGAAGACTTTTTAACTAATTTGTAATTTAAATTACTCTCAATTTTTTTACCTGATTCAACATCACGTGCTTCGATAAAATTTTCGCTAACAAAGAATTTACGGTTTTCAGCTTTGTTATCTAATGTGATGAGTGACGGATCCTGAGGATCAAAACTAAAACTGCCTTTGAGTTCAAATTCATTATTATTAGCTTTTCCTAAATATTCTTCACTCAGTTCATAAGTCTTATCTGAATTAAGCTGTAACTCGACTTTAATGCCTTCACAGTCGGCACAAGGAAATACACCTTCATATTCACCTGCCCAATCTAATGAGGTCTCTGCGCTATCAGCCCGAGTCAGATTGGTACCGGAGTTATTTTGCTCCGTCATCGCTGGGCTGGATGGTGCATTATGATTCATTGGCTCATTGTCATTCTGTTTTGAACATGCTGTCAACGTTGATGAAATAGCGACTACCATCGCAGCAGTGAATATAAATTTCTTCATTGTTTTGATCCTATGGATTTATTTGTTAGCTAATTACATTAAAAGCAGTCTATATAGATAAATAGAGCAATCTTGTTAAAGTTTGATTCATTAGGTGAATCAGATCAAAGTTATTCATCAATCAATAGACTTCAGGGATTTTCATAAAATATTAAAGGTATTTTATGTCGTTTCACCAAGGGCTGCTTGGCGCTATGATTAAGAAAGAACTATAAAAAATGAGGCAGCAATGAAATTAGAACAAGAAAATAATCTTATTGCAAAAATTTATGATGCTGCATTATTGCCAGCTTTGTGGCTGGAGGTGATCGAAGATATCGTGAGCTACACTAAAAGTAAGAGTGCAATCTTTACCGGTCTGGATCAGCTTAATCCAGGCTATGATTTTGTTCACACGTATAATATCCCGAATGAAAGTTTGGCTGCCTATCAGGATGAACGTATCAGAGTGATTGATATGAAACTTCATATGCCCTTATGGAATGATATTGAGATGGGGGATGCGCTAAATCAGAATTGTCAGCATTATGCAGAGCGGCCCGGTACGGATCATTATGTATTTTATGAAAAATGTTTAAAGCCAACAGGTGTCTGCTATCTGGCAGGCGTGTTGCTCGATCAAGGTCATTATCGCTGGGCCGTACTCGGTATCCATCGTGCGCCTGAGGTGCAGCCTTTTGAACAGGCAGAGCTGGATTTTCTCCGACGAATCAGTATTCATTTACGCCGGGCTTTACAAATTCACCGACAAATCAGCTTGATTCAACAAGATAATTTAAACTTGTATACGCTATTGGAGGGTTTAAAAACAGGGATTGTGCTGCTTGATCAAAACTTGTGTTTAAGCTATTCCAATCCTGTTGCACAGCAGATGATTCAGCAAAGTTCATGTCTGGATCTGGATAGACATAATCATCTAAAAATCCATCCTTCTCAGCAGGCACGTCTTGATCAGTTGTTAGAAAGTGCTTTACTGGATGCTACAACGGTTCAGGCTGAGGTCGGTGGAGTCTTGGCACTGAGTGATAGTACGGGGTCTCAATTAATGCTCACAATCGTGCCGTTTAAAAAATTAAGAAATATGCAGCTTTTACAAGCGGATCAGCACCAGATTGCATTATTTATGACCGACAAGAACCAGCATTACTCACTGTCCAGAGCTTATCTACAGCAGTGCTACCATCTGTCAAAGCGAGAGTTTGATTTATGTGAATTGTTAATTAATGGCTATAAGCTGGAAGATATTGCAGAACAGTGTGGCATTACGTTGAGTTCGGTACGGACGTATTTTAAAAATATTTATGAAAAAACCCAATGTTGTTCGCAAATCGAACTGATGCATTTATTGATGGGTTGTACCATTCAATTTGAACATATTGATTAAAATAACGCCATCTTCTGATGGGATTATCTGAGTTGATTTTATTTTAGTTGAGTCGAGAGAGTGTAAAACTACCTTCGCCACTTCCCGTCAATGTGAGGATAATAGCATCAATTGTACCTGACAAACCTAAATGTGCATGAGTCTCGGAAAGACCTGCACAACCGTTGGTATCAATGATCTGAACAATCTACAAATAATTTACTATCTCGGATCTGGTAGTTACCATATTCGATTCCCGCTCCACTACAAGATGTGTCTCCACTTTCGACTTGATCATGCCCGATAGCATCAACTAGCGTATATGTATGATTTGCCTTGAAAACGAATAATTGTTTACCCGAACCTGAGCTCCAGGCACCTATAATTCCCGAATTATGAGGGGTAATTTTCGTAAAAATTGCACTTTCATCTGGATTTTAGGCTTCCGAAATTTTTAATTGAGTGCTGTCGAAGAATATTTTCATATGGCTTAATCATTGTCTGAACCGCCACATGCCGTGATTAACCCCGTTAAAGCAAGACAAATTAAAGTCTTTTTCATCAGAATCTTGCTGAAATTATAATGTCAGGGAAGTATAAAAAGACGTGATGTTTTGCCATATCCCAAAATGAGGAGGTTAGGAGCATTTTAGTGAATAAATTCTTGAATTTATTTCACAATCATCGTTGATGGAGCGAGAGAGTCAAATCTGAGAGCAGCTTGATGGGTAAATTAAGTTGAAATGTATAAGTGTTTAATAAGTGTTTAATTCATTTTTTATTTGAAAAATCTAATTATACAAATATAGATTAATTGGTTATTTGTTGTGCAATTTGCACTATCTATATTTGCTTAGATTGCTAGAATCTGCGCAGATTTGAATAGAACTGGTGCATAAGGTGTTTGAGAAGTTAGCAGAACAAAGCCTGAACCTGATGGGTTGGGAAATTGATAACCATTGGCCCCTAGATTTAGACCAATGTGTCATGATTGCTGCTCCTCATACCAGTAATTGGGATGCACTGTATGCGCGACTGGCCTTAAAAGCATTGGGCGTAAATGTTCGCTTAACCATTAAAGACAGTTACATGAAATTGCCATTTGGGCCTTTTGTGCGTGCTATGGGCGGTATCGGGATTGATCGCCGTCCTAAACAGCCGGGTGAGCCTCGTCCGAGCATGGTTCAGCTGATGACGGATTTATTTAAGACCCATCCCAAACTGGTCATGCTGGTCACACCAGAAGCAACGCGTGCCAAACAGGAACAGTGGAAAACCGGTTTTTATCATGTTGCGATCAATGCGGGTGTGCCGATTGCTTTGGCTTATATGGACTATGCCAAGAAAAAAACTGGCGTAGGTAAAATTGTTTATCCGACAGGGGATTATGAAAAAGATATGGCGGAAATCATGGCATTTTATGCAGATATTCAGCCAAAATTCCCTGAATGTTTCAGTGTCGATCAGCGTTATTATCAGAATTAAAATTGCGTTGTAAAAAGAGCAGGGTATTTTCCCTGCTTTTTTATTGCCTAAGAATTAAGAATATCAGACAAATACTACTTAGTTTTCAGAAGCGGGTAAAATTCCACCGAGGCTTTGACAGGCACTTTTATACAGCTCATATTGCTGTTGCACAACTTCCGATAAGGGAATATCAAATAACTTTTCACCTTGGTGATAATGCTCGATATACGCTTCGGCCTTGGATTTTGTGCTATAGAGCGAATGCTGATAATAATCGGTCATACTGGTATGCGACATCTGTGACATCTCGATCTGGGAGCACTGGAAATTTTGCAGCAGCTGTTCCGATTTTTTCAGATCGCTAGACATACAACCTGCCAGCAATAAGGTACTGAGCAATGTCGTGATAAATTTCATAGAAAATAGACAAAAGGTTTTATGGGAACACCGTATTGTAGAAGTAAAACCCGGTCACAAAACCTTTTTAATCTACCAGATGGTCAAAAAATAGAACAATAGAATCTAAAAATCCCGGTCTATTCTCTGGTCAGTTAACCTTTAACCAAGCCGCCATCCACAATCAGGTTTTGTCCGGTCACGGCACGTGAATAAGGCGATAAAAACATCAGGATTGCAGCAGCAAACTCTTCTGGTGTAATCACGCGGCGTAAAGGAGTTGATTGAGCAATTAGATCAAAAACAAAGTCTGGTGTGGCTTTACTGGCATCTGTGGTTTGTAAAAGGCCGCCAGAGAGCATATTGACATTAATACCATATTGTCCCAAATCCTGCGCCGTAGTGCGGGTAAAGGCCAATAAAGCCGCTTTTGCTGCGGTATAGTCATGATAAGGAACCACCGGATTTTGCACTAAGTTTGTGCCGATATTGATGATCCGGCCAAAACCCGTGTGCTTCATATCATCTAGTGCGGCTTGCGTGGTATTGAGGGCAGCCTGTACTGCACCACTGAATTGACGTGACATGGTCTCCCAAGTTAAATCTTCAACCTTAGGACGATCATCCCCATTAAATTCAAACTGAATCAGCGCATTATTGACGACCGCATGAATCGCTTCCCCGAAATGGTTTTTTGCCGCAGCAAATAAAGTCCGTACCTGATCAGCCTGAGTGACATCGGCCTGATAAATAAAGACCTGCTCGGGATACTGCTGCACAAGCTGTTCGGCGGTTTGCTGACTGCTATGATAATTGACGACGACGCGAGCACCTTCTGCCAATAGGGCTTGAGTAATCGCCAAACCCAAGCCACGTGCTCCGCCGGTAACGAGAACAATCTGATCACGAATCTGCATAATGATGATCTATATTACGAAATATTGGCCCTAACATAGCAGTTATGTCAGCGGATTCAAGCTTGGGGCAAAGTAAATCAACTCTGCATGAGATTGGGCTTAAATGAATTGGGACGCTATAAGAAAACAGCCGGCGCTGAACAGCAAACTCAAAATAATACGTTTAAACAGCAGTTCAGAAATTTTATAAAAGAGTTTTGCCCCTAAAATGGCCGGAATACTGACAAAAACTATTAACACTGCCATATAGGGTAAATGACTTTGATCGATCATACCTTGCCATAGATAGGTACCGAGTGCGAAGACCTGAACTGCAAAATTAAAATGCCTCAAGATATAGCGTTGCTGGGCTTTCGGGAGTTGCTTCAACATCACCCATGCTGAAGGGACGGCTCCACAAAAACCACCAAGTCCGCCTAATATTCCACCCATCAATCCGATACTACTGTCGGCTATCTTTCCCGAGCGCTGAATGGTTTTGATGTGTGGATTGAGCAGCATCAGCGGAGACCAGAGCACCAGAAAAATGCCCAAAACCAGTTTAAATGTATCAGCTTGGATGATGTGCAGCAGGTAAGTGCCGAGCGGTACGCCAATCAGACCCCCCACTAAATAAGGCAGTAGCCACTGTTTAGATAATATGGGTGGTTTCTGTTCCTGCGTCAGTGAAATTAAATGACTCCAGATGGAAGCAAATACCAGCAAGGGCGCTGCCAGTTGCGGAGCCAATACCCAGACCCAGAATGACATGGCAATCAGGGCAAAGGCAAAACCGGTCAGCCCCTGTACGAAACCAGCGACCATTGCACCAAGAATAAATAACAGCCAGGTCATAAAGGTTAGGTCAGAAGGAAAGGCAGCAGTATTCTAAAGATCAGGGCAAAAGCCAAGCTTTTAGTTAGCTGTATTTATGCAAACTAAAGTTCAAATGTGCGTAAAATATTAAAACGAAAATAAGGAATGAGTTTTTTATTCCTGCATAAAAAATGCATAAATCACTACAACAGAGCAACAATGAGTTCGTTTAGTCTCCATGAGCTCGCCTGATACTGATAGGGTGCAGTAAAGAGATTAGGGACATGATTAAAAAAGCGATTTTACTTTCTGTATTGGCAGTGTCATTAACTGGTTGTGTGGTTGATCCATGGGATGATGGTTCTCGTGATCACCGGGATCGCAACGGACATTATGATCGAGACCACAAGGATCGTGACTGGAAAAATCGGGAGCATAGAGATCATCGGGATTGGAAGCGTGACAGAGGTGACAACCGTGATTGGCGCCGTGATCGTGACTAAAATACTTCTCGCGTCTTTCAGTTTGACTATTATTGACAAAAAAGGATTCCACCGCGGAATCCTTTTTTAATGGGTCTTAATTGTAACTTTATTTAAGAAACACTTTTTTGATAAAGCCCTGCACGCACTGTGCCGGCTTTGGTATTTTTAATGAGTCGCCATGACGCTGGTAATTTAAGCAACTGTAGATCACGGTCTGCTTCCACATAAATATAAGCATTATTTTTCACCAGATGATCCGCCTGTAATGCCAGCTCTTCCCATAAGTTCAGGCTATACGGTGGATCGAGAAAAACCAGATCAAATTGTGTTTGCAGGCTGGTTAACGCTTGCTGCGCCGTTGCTATTTTCAATTGGGCGCGTGCTTTGGTGACTTGTAATAGTTCAAGATTCTGGGTCAGGAATTGTGCCTGAGTACGATCTGGTTCAATCATGACGACTGAGGCCGCACCACGCGATAAGGCTTCAAAAGCCAAGGCACCAGATCCTGCACAAATGTCCAAAACCTGTGCATTTTGTACGTCCCACATAAGCCAGTTAAACAGGGTTTCGCGTACTCGATCAGGCGTCGGGCGTAAACCCTCAATACTGGCAAAAGGTAGTTGACGACGTTTCCAGTCACCCCCAATAATTCGAAGTTGGTTTTTCATTTTAGTCTCGTTCTACCGGTGTGGGAGCAGGAGGTGCTACAGCTGGAGCAGCTGCATTTGCAGATGGATTGGTGGCAGGATCTGGTGGCTGAATATTGGCTGGAGCTACAGTTGCTGCATCTTGACTCAACATGCCTGCACCACTTGGCAATTCAGCAGGCTTGATTCCGGCTGTCATCAGACCACCACTGAGCTGATGACCTTGCGGGCGTACCGGCTTCTTATCTTTATGCAGCAACCAATAATCAAAAATCGGACGAGCCAGCACAGTGGCTGCACTACCGCCACGACCATTTTCCAGAATGACCGCAATCGCAATTTCAGGATTTTCAGCAGGTGCAAAACCGACAAACAGGCCATGATCCAGCTGACGGTCGGTCAATAAGGATTCATTATAACGCTTGCCTTGAGCAATGCTCTTCACCTGAGCTGTACCGGTTTTACCTGCAATGGAATATTGTAAGCCACTTTTGATGCCTCGGCCTGTACCAGATTGAATCACGTCGACCATGGCATCACGCATCTTGATCCAGTCTTCTTCCTGACCATTAAAATCGATCTTGCCGTGGGTACCATTATGTACCTTGAACGCTTTGGCACCGCGACTTTCACGTAACACATGCGGAATGACTTTATTGCCATGGTTGGCGGTAATGGCCGTTGCCATGGCCAGTTGTAACGGCGTTGAAGTGAAAGCCCCCTGACCGATACTCACCGAAATAGTTTCACCTCGTAACCATTTGGCGTTACGGGTACGCATCTTCCATTCCGGGTTCGGGTACAGTCCTGAGCTTTCACTTGGTAAATCCACGCCGGTTTTTTCACCAAAACCAAACTGACGCATCCAGGTGTTCATTTTCTCAATGCCCATGCGGTAGGACATGACATAGAAATAAGTATCACAAGAAACGACCTGAGCTTTGTGCATGTTGACTGCGCCATGCCCGGATTTTTTATGGTCACGGAAGCGGTGACTATCGCCCGGCAGACTGAAATAGCCCGGATCAGAAATAGTGGTATCCCAGTCCACCAGACCATAATGCAGGCCGCCCAATGCAAACATCGGTTTAATGGTTGAACCAGGAGGATAAACCCCTTGCACGGCGCGGTTGTATAAAGGTTGATCCAGATTATCACGCAGATCACTATAATCTTTATGACTGATACCGGTCACAAACAGATTTGGATTGAAACTTGGGCTGGAAACCAGCGCCAGAATTTCCCCAGTTTTCGGATTCATCGCCACAATCGCACCACGGCGTCCAGCCAGTTGCTCTGAAGCCACCACCTGCAAACCATAATCCAGTGACAAGAACAGATCATTACCGCGCACCGGATCCTTACGGCCCAAATGCCGTAGCACATTACCAAAAGCATCCGCTTCTACCGATTCATTTCCTGGCACCCCATGCAGAAGTTCTTCATAGGATTTTTCTACCCCAATTTTCCCGATCAGGTTGGTCCCGGCATACAGATCCTTGTCAATGGCTTTGAGTTCTTTGTCATTAATCCGGCCCACATAACCAATCACATGGGCAAACAGGTCGCCATGCGGATAATAGCGGGTCATCTGGGTTTCAATATTCACGCCCGGAAACTGATATTTGACCTCGCTAAAACGGGCAATATCATTTTCATTCAGGTTGAGCTTGATCGAAACCCGTTCGGTTCTACGTGCTGTTTTGATCCGGCTTTGGAAGCGTTCAATATCTTCTTCAGTCAGCTCCAGAATAGGCTTCAGACGTTCCAAAGTCTGGTCAATATCCTGCACATCGGCGCGGCTTAAAGTTGCGGTAAAAACCGGGTAGTTATCGGCCAGCAATACGCCGTTACGGTCATAAATATAACCGCGCGCTGGAGGCAGAGGTTGCAGACGAATCCGGTTTTGGTCAGAAGCGGTACTGAAGGTCTCGAAATTAAAGAGTTGTAAATAGGCATAGCGGCTAACCAGCAGCAGCATAAAAAAGATGACTATTCCAACAGAAATCCATACTCGACTACGATAGATGCGCTTTTCTTGTTGTGCATTTTTTAAAGGAAAGTGCTGCTTCATACGCGATCGACTTGAGACCTGAGGAAAGGAGGAAAGAATCAAAGTGGAATATTCTAACGCAACTGGACTTGATTTGATAATGAAAAACTGCCATTACGATCAGTTCCTTTAAGCTTTGACTTTGCAGACATGAAAATTGTAAAGTGCTGTATATAAGAGTTGTGATAATTCTGATACAGTAAAATCGAATAAAAATAGGACTATACCAAAAACTATAATTAAGGAAGATGGTGAAGGAATGAACAAGGTTTACCCTTTGTTGGCGTTTGCATTGTGGGCGAACGGGGCCTATGCACATGATCAAATCAATAATACTGCAGATAAAGTAGAAGCTACTCAGGCAAAAGCCTTTCATGTTGGGGCTGGTTTTACCCGGAAGCTGGTACATTTAAATACTGAATGGGTTAATCCTTATGGGATTGCTTATGTGAAAGGTGGGGTTTTTCTGGATGATGATCGAACGATAGGGGGGCAAGTAGGCTTTCGTTATCCTGCGCATCTGACCGGCAAGGATAAAAATGGGTATTATGTCGGAGGCTATGCGGGTCATATTGAAAGCAAACGCGTCGACAATGAATACAAGGCTCGCTTAGGTGCTGGAATTGATTTGGCCTATGTTTTGTTGAGTTCAGAGCGAATCAGCAGTTTTAGTGTCGGCATTGGTGCCGGAGAGAAATTTGAAGATCGAAATGGTCGTGTGGTGGCCGAAACTGAACCGCGACTACAATTTTCCTATACTTTAAGTATCGGTTTATAGACAAAATATTTGACCTTATAAATATGTGTATTCTGTGAACAAAAAATTAAATATGGAACTTATGCATGCTTGAGTACGTCAACGAATTGTGGCAAACCTTTGTGAATCGCCCGGATTTTTGGGCCGTGCTCAGCATTATTCCGGTGACCGCATTTGTAACATGGGCTCACGTCTGGATGGCACTGAAAATGGTGTTTTATCCGATCAATTTTTGGGGTGTCCATCTCGGTCCTGTACCTGTCGGCTGGCAGGGGATCGTGCCACGCAAAGCTGGCCGTATTTCAGGCATTATTACCGATAACACTTTGTCTAAACTAGGTTCCATCCGCGAGTTTTTAGAGGCGATGGATCCAGATGATATGGCACGGATCATTGGTGAACAGGTCGGTTTCGAACTTGAACATCTGATTGATGAAGTGATGATGGATCGTAATGCAGTCCTTTGGGAAAACCTGCCTTTTGCCATCAAACGCAGAATTTATGCACAGGCACAAAAACAAATGCCGGCAATTTTGCGTGAATTGGTGACCGAGCTGACCATGAACGTCGAGTCACTTGTCGATATGCGTGAAATGGTGGTCAGCCAGATGGAAGGTGACCGTCGGTTAATGGTGCGCATGTTCCTGAAAGTGGGCCAAAAAGAAATCAATTTTATTTGGCATATCAGTGCACTCATCGGCATGTTCTTTGGTATTTTCCAGATGATTGTCTGGTTCGTGGTGCCGTGGCACTGGACTGTCCCGTTCTGGGCTGCCATCTGGGGCTTTTTGACCAACTGGATTGCAATCTGGATGGTATTCAACCCGCTCTATCCGCACCCGGTAAAGTACCCGCAATTCTTTAGCCGTACCACAAGTCGCAAGTTTCCATGGATTAAACCTGTCATTCCGCGTATTGGCACCTATAACATACAAGGCGCATTTATGAAACGTCAGGATGAAGTCTCTGATGTTTTCGCAAGTGTAGTCACAGAAGATCTGATTACGTTAAAATCGATCATGACCGAGATGATGTATGGCGGGAAAAAAGACAAAACCCGCCGCATTGTCAAACGTCATATTAATGAAATTATGGAAACACCCCTGGTTCGGACCTCTTTACAGCTGTCTTTAGGGCCAAAAGAGTATGCAAAACTCAAGACGGACTTGATCGATCGCTCGATTGAAATTACGATGGTGCCTGTATGCGACCCAGCATTTAATGCGAGCCGTGCACAGAAAATCTATCAAATGTTTAGAGACCGCATACGCGAGTTGACTCCGAAGGAGTTTCAGAATCTTTTACGTCCTGCATTTCAGGAAGATGAATGGATTCTGATTTTATTGGGTGGGGTAACCGGTTTTGTCGCGGGTTTAATCCATTTGTTTGTGGCTTTCTTATAATGAGATGCCGGGGGACACAATCGGGCGATTGTGGTCGTGGCGTCATACATATTGTTTAAATGAGGATGTTTATATATGCGCATTATCTTACTCGGACCACCTGGAGCAGGTAAAGGTACACAAGCTCAGTTGATCTGTAAGCGCTACAATATCCCACAAATTTCAACCGGTGATATGCTCCGTGCTGCAATTCGTGAAGGAACTGAATTAGGTCTACAAGCTAAAAGTGTCATGGACAATGGCGGTTTGGTTTCTGATGAGTTGATCATTGGTCTGGTCAAAGAGCGTATTGCGCAACCTGATTGTGTAAATGGCTGTATTTTTGATGGTTTCCCGCGTACCATTCCTCAAGCAGAAGCTTTAGAAAACGAAGGTATCAACATCGATCACGTGATTGAAATCGATGTTCCAGATGAAGAGATCGTACAACGTCTTTCTGGCCGTCGTCAGCACCCGGCATCTGGCCGTGTGTATCACATCGTTTACAACCCGCCAAAAGTGGAAGGTAAAGATGACGAAACGGGTGAAGATCTGGTTCAGCGTCCAGATGATCTGGAAGCGACAATTCGTAAACGTTTAGGTTCTTACCATACTGAAACGGAGCAACTGGTGGGCTTCTACCAAGGCCGTGCAGCATCAGGTGAAAATGCACCGACTTACAACAAGTTAAACGGTCTGCGTCCAATCGATCAGGTTCAGACTGAGCTTTTCGCGATTCTGGATCAAGCAAAATAATCGGCTAACGATGATTTTGACAATCGAAGAGCCCTAAGTCATATTAGGGCTCTTTTTTATTGCGTATTTGAACAGGTGCTATGGCTATGAAATTTGGCGTGTTGGTATTAATGGTTATATTTCTGGCAGTGTTGATGGGTCTGTTCTATATGAGTTTTAAAATACTGAATAAAGTACGTCAGGAAGAACGTGCAGAAAATGCAGCCAAGCATCCACAACGCCAGTTGCACCCGAAATTGCAGGCGGAGCTTGAACAGCGCAAAAAAGAACAGGAACAGGCTGAACACGATCAGAATAAATAATTCGGCATGCTTCAGTGGAAGCTGAGTCCAGTTTTAAATAAAAGCGGTATGCTGAAAATTGTAGAAAAGGTGAGGTATTGATCACCTTTTTTTCGGTCTTAGTTTAGTTCTGCAATTCTATTCAGAAATAGCGATATTCTTCACTGCAATTGCGCGTGCTGCACCAAATTCAAAACGATCAGGCCAGTTACACACATCGGCGACCACACATTCATGACATTTCGGTTTACGGGCAATACAGCAATAACGGCCATGTAAAATCAGCCAGTGATGAGAATCAATGATAAATTCTTTCGGAATCACTTTGACCAGTCGATGCTCAACTTCAAGCACATTTTTACCTGTAGCCAGCCCGGTACGGTTACCAACCCGGAAAATATGTGTATCCACCGCCATGGTCGGTTGACCAAAGGCAGTATTCAGCACCACATTGGCCGTTTTGCGTCCCACACCCGGCAAGGCTTCCAGATCCGCACGATTATCCGGTACCACGCTGTTGTGCTTCTGAATCAGCATCTCACAGGCTTTAATTACGTTGACTGCTTTTGAGTTATATAAACCAATAGTCTTGATATATTCCTTTAAACCATCCACACCAAGCGCATAAATCGTTTCCGGTGTATTGGCGACTGGAAACAGTTTGTCCGTGGCCTTATTCACGCTGACATCGGTGGCTTGGGCAGACAGAGTCACGGCGACCAGTAATTCAAAGGGATTGGCATAATTCAGCTCGGTTTTCGGATTGGGGCGCTGTTCACGCAGGCGTTCAAAAAAGGTCTGAATCTGTTTTTTGGTCATGTTTTTTACAGGTTTTGTGCTCGCAGTGGTCATGTACTTATCCCTGTAAGGTCTGTAATTTTTCAGCTAATTCTGTCAGTTGCAGGCGTTTGCTGGCATCTTCACGAACCGAAAGCTGTTTTTCCAGCTTTTTAATTTGGGTGCGTAGTTTTGCCAGTTCAATCGTGGTTTTAGAATCTAGCGTAATCGGAGTATTCGCCGGCTTATTCACAACTTCAATCACAGGAAGCTGCTCATTTAAAGCAGAGAACTGGGCAAACAGGGCAGTATTGATTTCTGCACGGACGACTGGGCCCTTGCGGTCAGTACGGCGTTTTTCTTCACGCTGGATATGCGCATAATAGCGCTGACGTAAATCGTCCTGCTCAGCAATACGCTGTGCTTCAGTCGGCAAAGGCTGTGGGTCTTCGACCAGATCGATACAGTCAACCGGACACGGTGGAATGCACAGTTCGCAGCCAGTACACAGATCGGTCAGAATTGTATGCATCAGTTTGCCGGCGCCAATAATCGCATCGACCGGGCAGGCGCTAATACATTTGGTACAGCCTATACATTCATCTTCACGAATTACGGCTTTGATGCGCTGCGGGCGACCGTCGGCTTGAATGGGCCAGACACTTTCTTCTGCCACAAGTTCAGGACGATTTAATAATGCAGCCAAAGCATCGGCAACAGGCTGTCCGCCTGGCACACATTTATTGGCATTTTCACCCTCAGCAATCGACTGGGCATAAGGTAAACATCCGTCACGATGACCACAGAGTCCACATTGGGTTTGAGGGAGTAAAGCATCAATCGATTGGACCAGAGAAATTGGCGAATTCATGAATAACCAGAGCTGCTCATGCTGAGCTTTGCAGTAAGTGAAACAAAATATGTTGAGTTATGCATTTTAACATATTTTTAAACTCCTAAGTCGTGCGCAATTAAAGGTCAAGTTATGCTTTATTATTAAGCATAAATCTGAATCTAAGCCTTGATTCAATTGGCATTTCCTGACATAGAAAAAATATTCATAATCAATATAAATATTTGTTATCAAATTAATTTTAAAGTATTTTCAAAAAAAGTATTGTAGATTAGTTACAAAAGATATTTAATATTTTGCGCCAAAATTTAACATTGATTGTAAATTTGACCAATTTTGATCCATTTTCTGCTGAGGATTAAGCGTTGAAATACAACACACTTAATGAGTTCCTAGATTACGTAAAATCACGTGATGCACACCAACCAGAATTTCTTCAAGCTGTCGAAGAAGTGATGACCAGTTTGTGGCCATTCATTCAAAAGAATCCACAATACGCAGCACATGGTTTGCTAGAACGTCTAGTTGAGCCAGAACGTGCGATCCAGTTCCGAGTTTCTTGGGTAGATGACCAAGGTCAAACTCAGGTAAACCGTGCGTTCCGCGTACAATACAACTCAGCGATCGGTCCATTTAAAGGTGGTATGCGTTTCCACCCTTCCGTGAATCTTTCAATCCTAAAATTCTTAGGCTTTGAGCAAACATTTAAAAATGCTTTAACCACACTTCCTATGGGTGGTGGTAAAGGCGGTTCTGATTTTGACCCTAAAGGCAAATCAGAAGGCGAAATCATGCGTTTCTGCCAAGCTTTAATGATCGAGCTATATCGTCACCTAGGTGCGAACACAGATATCCCTGCAGGTGATATTGGTGTGGGCGGTCGTGAAGTGGGCTATATGGCCGGCATGATGAAAAAATTAAGTAACGACACTGCATGTGTATTCACCGGTAAAGGTTTAACCTTCGGTGGTTCATTGGCGCGTCCGGAAGCAACGGGTTACGGTACTGTGTATTTCGCTGAGGAAATGCTCAAGTCTCGTGGCGAAAGCTTCAAAGACAAAGTTGTCGCAATTTCAGGTTCTGGTAACGTTGCGCAATATGCTGCTGACAAAGCGTTGTATCTGGGCGCGAAAGTGGTTTCACTTTCTGACTCTGCGGGTACGGTTCACGTCAAAGACGGTTTCACTGAAGCATTGCTTGCTGAAGTGATGGAACTTAAAAACGTAAAACGGGGTCGTATTTCAGAATTTGCCTCTAAACATGGTTTTGAATATCTGGAAGGACAACGTCCTTGGGGTATTCCATGTGATATCGCACTGCCATGCGCGACTCAAAACGAACTGGATGCGGAGGATGCTGAAAAGCTTCTCGCAAATGGCGTGATCTGTGTCGCTGAAGGTGCAAACATGCCTTCAACCTTGGCTGCTGTAGAGAAATTCATTGAAGCGAAAACGCTTTATGCGCCAGGTAAAGCATCAAATGCAGGTGGTGTTGCCACTTCTGGTCTGGAAATGTCGCAAAATGCATTGCGTTTAGGCTGGACCTTTGAGGAAGTTGATGAGCGCTTACATGCGATCATGAAAGAAATTCACCGTAACTGCGTAAAATTCGGTACCAAAGAAGACGGTACTGTGAACTATGTAGACGGTGCCAACATTGCAGGCTTCGTAAAAGTGGCTGATGCAATGCTTGCTCAAGGCGTATTCTAAGTCTGATTGAGTGTCGCTTTAAAAAAACCGAGGCCATAGCCTCGGTTTTTTTATGGATAGATATTTTATAATGAACCTTTCACGGCTTCGCGCTCGACTGCCATGTCATAAATATAAGCATATTTAGATTGATCTGCCGCAGGGTTCTTAATTTCAAAACGTTTTAGCCGAATAATCTGGCGTTCATTCGGTGAATGCTGAAAACCTTCAATCTGGTCATAGAATAATGTCCAGTCCTTATCGACCTGGGTCTTCAGACCGTTTTGATCATATTTAACCTGTTTAACTTGCAAGCAGCTTTGCTGAGCCACACCGGTACATGATTTTGTATCTGGGGAAATTTCCAGAAAAATTGTTTCAGCTTGCCCCTGATATCTGGTTTCCGGAGTCATTTTCCCGGTAAATTCATATTTTTGACCATCGGCAGCGGAAAGCGTTAGGGTCGGCTGGTCAAGGTTCGTGGTATTGAGCGCAAAAGGAATTGCACGTTTTTGTAAAAGCTGGCTGACAAAGCGTTCCTGTTGCATCAGTGCGGTATCGCAGGCCATTTCGGTTCCTATGACTTCGCTGGTGCTGATAATATTATCTTTCACTGACCAGTTTGTACTGAGTCCATTACAGCCCGTCACGGCACTCAGGCGGCCTTGAGCATCGAAACTGAGCACGATTGGCCGTTCCAGCCCGCGATCTAGTTGCCAGTGGTAGGCAGAAAGAAGCGGCAGAGTAAAACTTGAAGTGCGACATAAACCACCTAATTAATTTAAAGGGTTTATGGAGTATATAAAATTGTCATACCATCATCTTAACTTTGAAGATCGTACTGCATTAATGCTTGAGTCAAGAA